>CAZCUL010000449.1:0-9564 GCA_964501475.1 uncultured Verrucomicrobiota bacterium
CAACGCCAGGGCTCGCCACGGTTTTGTTCGTCGCTCTGCTGGGGTGATGGGCGATCCCGGATTCATTTCGAGCGTTTGGTTCGAACCAGCTCCGCCAGTTTCTCCGCCGCCTTTCCGCTGTCAATCACTTGCACTGCCAAAGCCCATCCATCCAAGACCGTCCGGCTCTTTCCAGCCACAAAAAAAGCCGCCCCGGCGTTCAACAGGACCGCGTCGCGTTTGGCGCCGCGCTCCTCGCCATTCAAGAGCCGGCGGACGGTTTCTGCATTGGCAATGCGGTCGCCCCCCTTAAGGTCCGCCAGAGTAACGGTTTGCAAAGGGAAGTGCTCGAGGGAAAATGTCGAAGTCGAAAAAGCGCGGTCCTGGTAGAACTCGGCAATCGAGTTTTCGCCCAGCGTCGAGAACTCGTCCAGCCAGGCCTCGCCCACTTTGCCGCTCACAACCATTCCGCGGCGGACGCCCAGCGATTGCAGAACGCGCGCGATTGGTTCGCAAAGGGCGGGTTGGGGAACGCCGATGAGCTGGGCCGAAGGCTGGGCCGGATTGAGCAGCGGGCCGAGAAAGTTGAAAATGGTTCGCTGGCCATGCTCCGCGCAAATCTTCCGCGCCGGCGCAATATGCTTGAAAGCCGGATGATACTTCTGAGCGAAGAAAAAAGCGAAGTGATGTTTGCGCAACGCTTCCCCGGCCTCCTCCGGGCCGAGATCAATCGGCACGCCGAGTTCCTCGAGCACGTCGGCACTGCCAGCCTTGGAAGTAACCGCGCGGTTGCCGTGTTTGGCGACCGTCACGCCCTCCCCAGCCAGCACGAGCGCCACCGTGGTCGAGATATTGAAAGTGCCCAGCCGGTCTCCCCCGGTGCCGCAAACATCCACGATGCCGCCGGAGCGGACTTTGGGATCGATGGCAGGCTGGACCGACCTTTCGCGCAGAGCACGGGCAAAAGCGGCAATCTCTTCGGTCGTTTCCCCCTTTTGCGCCAAGGCGATCAAGAAAGCAGCCTTGATCTCGGCGGGAACGTGTTCGTCCGCCAGTTCGGTCACGGCAAGCTCAACTTGATTATCGTTCAACGACCGGTTCTGTAGCACTTGCTCGATTAAGCGCGCGAGCATGCCGCCAAGAATAGATGCCGCCCGGGCGCTGCAAAGCGGAAAGTGACGTTCAGGACGCAGGAATCAGAAATGATCCAAAATCGTTTTCGCCCCCATTGATTACTGCCTCACTGATGCTTGCGGAGTGCGCCAACGAAAATCACCTTTACGGGAGGAACCGATCTGATACGCTCAAGATGGCTACTTCAGGGCAGAAGATTATGAAAGCGATTTCGATGTTCGTCGGTTTCACGTTTGCCGTGACGGCAGTTTGGGGGCAAGGAACCGTGAATTTCAGCACTTTCGGAGGGGGAGTGAACGCACCGGTCGCCGACTCCTTGGGGAACCGGCTAGGGCCGGAAGTTCTCGCTCAATTGTACTTCGCGCCGGGCATGGGCGCGCCCGAGGATACGTTGGTTTCCATCACTAACGCCCCTGCTTCTCTGGGATCTGGAACTGCGGCTGGCTACGTATTGTTCAGCACCGGCGGGGGGGTACGTGTGCTTACCGATGGATCGATCACCGTTCCGGGAGGTGGCGCGGCCACGGTCCAAGTCCGAGTCTGGGACAGATCCTTCGGATCGACATTCGAGGAGGCAGGGGCCACTCTGATACAGAATAGAGATCTATGCGGGGCCTTCGGAGGGTCAAATCTGGTGAATCTCAGCAGCACAGGAGATCCAAATGCAAATCCCCCCTTGGATCCTGTCTTTTTGGTAGGACTGCAACCATTTTATGCTTTCCCGCCCGGCGGCTCCTGTATACCGGAACCGCGAAGCCTCGTTTTTCTCTTCGCCGCGGCTTTCGGCTACTGCTGCTCCCGTTGGTGGAAGAAGGGCTTCTCACCGTGATGCCGGACCTCTCCGGTGGAAAGATAATCCTCTGAATTCAAGTTTCCGTACCTTGTTTGTACCTCGGGTTTCCCTGTACGCTAGTCCCCACGTGCAATAGGATTCCTTCAACCGATGACGAGCAACGTTGCGACTCAGATTCTTTCCATTCACACGGAAGCCTTGTTTGGCGCGGCTGTGCGGCGCGCGGCTGAACTCTTGCGCGCGGGTGAATTGGTCATCTTGCCCACAGAAACGGTTTATGGGCTGGCGGCAAACGCTCTGGAGCCCGCGGCAGTGAAGCGCGTTTTCGAAGTGAAAGGACGGCCCGCGCATAACCCGGTCATCGTTCACGTGGCCGGAATCGATATGGCGCGGCGCTGTGTTTCGGAGTGGCCTTCGGCTGCGGAGAGATTGGCGGCGTCATTTTGGCCGGGTCCGCTCACCCTGGTCCTGAAACGCTCGCGGTTGATCCCAGAGATTGTCACCGGTGGAGGCGAGACGGTGGGCGTGCGCTGGCCAAGACATCCCTTCATCCAAGCCCTCATTCGCGAATGCGGCTTCCCATTGGCTGCTCCCAGCGCGAATGCCGCGACGGAGGTTTCGCCCACCACAGCCGAGCATGCCCGCAAGGCTCTCAATGGAAAAATTCCCTTGATCGTCGATGGCGGGCCATGCCAGGTGGGCATCGAATCGACCGTGCTCGATCTCACCGCGGATTCGCCACAGGTGTTGCGGCCCGGCATGATCCGCACTGAATCACTTTTGGCAGCGCTGGGGAAGACCGCGGGAACGGAGCAGGGAAATGGGCAAAGAGATTTGCCGGCGTCATCATCCGTCGGCGCAGTGCCGCGCAGCCCCGGGTTGCTGAACAAGCATTACGCGCCGAAGGCGAAGTTGATCGTCCTGCCCTGGTCGAGCGATGCGGAATTGGCGCGGGAGCTCGAGAGGCTTGATTTCGCCGTATCCGAAGCGCATGTCATCGCGCATACGAATGTGCCATCAGGCGGGAGCTTTGGCTCGGTGAGCATTATTCCCCATGATTCTGAAGCCTTTGCCCGGGCACTCTACGCGGAGTTGCATCGATGCGACGAAGCCGGCGCCCGCTTGATCGTTATGGAGCAGGTTCCGGAAACTCCGGAATGGCACGCCATAGCCGATCGCCTCGCGCGGGCAGCCGGCTAGAGCTGGAGCGTGGCGGACGCCCAACATCGCGGTGCAAGCGCGCATGCACGCCGCCGCCCTGGGGATGTCTGTATGACGAGGATAAATCCCCGCGCTTCAGAAGCGTTCCAAGATGCAGGAGAAAGGAGGAGGAAAGCGCGAATGCGCGACGATGATTTGACGAATGGGTGAAAATCCCCCAATCTCCGCGGCCAATGCGACTCAAGACCTTGACGTGGATGTCTCTGCTGTGCCTGGCCCCAGCCGTGGGGGCGCAACAACCGTTGAACCCGCCTGCCGTCCAGACCAATCAACCGGCGCGTCCCGCTTCCCTGCCTGCGCAGACCAATCGCGCGCCCGGTTTGCGCACGAACCTGGTTCAAACAACGAGCCCACTCAGCGGTATCATGGCGACAAACAAAACCAATCTCGTCCTGCGCGCGATTTCGCTGGAGGAGGCAACCCGGCTGGCGCTGGAGAACAATTTCGAGATTAAAATCGAACGGTATAACCCGATCATTTCGAGAAATCTTTTGCAGGCGGCTTACGGAGTTTTTGACCCGGCCTTCACTTCATTTGCGGGGCATCGCTTTCAGTCGCGCTCGCCCAGCTTCGATCCGAATTTACAATTTACTCCGCCCGGCAGCACGACTCGAACGGACTCTCTTAACGCCGGTTTGGGCGGACTCGGACCTTATGGGTTCAGCTACGATCTTTTGGGGAATTTCTCGCACACGCGCGGGACGGCTGGGGGCACCGCCTTGGACGACTACGCATCCACGGCAACATTCCAGTTACGGCAATCACTCCTTCGCAACTTTTGGACGGACCCGGCGCTGATCCAGATCAAGATCAACAAACGCGATCTCAAGATTTCCGAATTGGGCCTGCGCTTCCGGATCATGGATGTGGTGACAAGGGTGGCGCTGGCCTATTACGACCTGATCGCCGCGCAGGACGAAGTGAAGGTGCAGGAGAAAGCCCTGGAACTGAATCAGCGTTTGGTGGCGGAAAACCGGCAAAAGGTCCGGGCCGGCACGCTCGCGCCTCTCGAGGAAAAACAGGCTGAATCGCAAGCGGCCTTGAGCCTGGCCGCGCTCATCAGCGCCAAACGCTCCGTCGCCTTTCAGGAGAACGTGTTGAAAAGCCTGATCACGGACAACTACGCCGATTGGTATGCAATCAACCTGCAACCTGTCGAGAAGTTGGTGGCGGTGCCTGAGTCCTACAACGTCAGCGAAAGCTGGCTTCGAGCTCTGACGGAGCGGCCCGATTTCCAACAGGCGCGGATCGAGCTCGAACAGCAGGGATTTCGGATACGCCTGACGCGCAATGCGCTCCTTCCTTTACTCGATATCGAGGGAGGCTACGGCCGGGCCGGTTTCAGCGAAGTGGGCACTTTGGACACATTTCACGAGATCCGCGAAGAGCTTAATCCCCGCTACAATGTCGGCCTGCGCCTCAGCATTCCCTTGAGCAACCGCGAAGCCCGTTACAGCCACAGGGCGGCCAAGGCCAGACAAAAGCAGCTTCAGACGGAAGTGGAGCAGCTCCACCAGAACATTACCGTGGCCATCGCCGACGCCATTCAACTGGCGCAGTCCGCCTTCGAATTGGTCCGTGCCACGAGGGTGGCGCGGGAAACGTCCGAACTGGCTTTCGAAGCGGAACAGAAGAAGTTTGACGCCGGACGCGTGACCAGCTTTACCGTCCTCGAACTTCAACGGGACCTCACCGAGGCGCGCTCGGCCGAGATTAACGCGCTCTCCGCTTACAATAAGGCGCTCACCGAGCTTTATTTCCAGGAAGGGACCATCCTGGAACGCAAGAATATCGAGCTCGACATCCGGTAGCGGCGGCTGCCCTGGCGAATCGGCATGGTTTGATGGCGAGGGGAAGATTTATTTGAGCGAAGCGCGGAGCGCAAATTGCCAATCCATCAGTATCGCTCAGGTTCATTATAGGCCGCGCGAAATTTGCCGGAGCGCGGCTGTCCCCAGCCGCAGAGCTCGCGAATGCGAAAGGCGCTGGGGAGTCCGGCGTCAGCCACGCTTCGCGGGGCATTGCGGCTGGCAGTCTGCGCTACGTCGCGACGGTCCTGCCGACGTGATGATGCGTGGCAGCAGTTCGAGTCAGATTCCATGGTTGCAGGCTATCCATTGCAGGCACGGGCGCGGGTGGACGGGAAGTTTTTCCGGCTTGGCGAGAAGAAATTTCACGTCAAAGGCGTCTCCTACGGCCCCTTCGCTCTCAACGAGCAAGGGGATGCTTTTGTTTCGCCTGAACAGACCGCCCGGGACTTCACCTTGATCCGCGAATTGGGCGCCAACGTCGTGCGCACTTATGCTGTGCCGCCGCGGTGGTTGCTCGACCTGGCGGCCGGTCATCAGCTCAGGGTCATGATGGATATTCCCTGGGCAAAAGACCATTGTTTCATGGACTCGGAAAGTCTTCGAAGCGAAGCGCGCCAGGCCGTGCGCCAGGCCGTGCGCGCCTGCCAGGGACACGCGGCAGTGTTCGCCTATTGCATCGCCAATGAAATCCCGTCGGAAATTGTTCGCTGGAGCGGAGCCCAACGGGTGACCGATTTCCTTGAGGAACTGGTGGATGTGGCCAAAACTGCGGACCGCGATTGTCTTTGCACTTTTGCCAATTACCCGCCCACCGAGTTCCTGCATCCGCAAAATGTCGATTTCGTTTCCTTTAACGTCTATCTGCACCAGCAGCGGGCCTTTGAAAGCTACCTTGGCCGGCTGCAAATGCAGGCCGGCGACAAGCCGCTTGTCCTGAGCGAATTCGGAATCGATTCCCTGCGCGAGGGCGAAAGCCACAAGTGCGAGATGCTTTCCTGGCAGATCGAAAGCGCCTTTCGCGGGGGGCTGGCCGGAACGATTGTTTTCAGTTTCACCGACGATTGGGTCAAGGCGGGGCGGCGAATCGAGGATTGGACGATGGGTTTGACCACGCTCCAGCGCAAGCCCAAGGATTCCTATTTTGCTGTTCAGCAGCTTTTTCAAACAGCGCCCGAATTCCCGCTGAAACGTTACCCGCGCGTCTCGGTGGTGGTGGCCTGTTACAATGGCGCGCGGACCCTCAAAGCCTGCCTCGAATCGCTCGAAACACTCCATTACCCCGATTACGAAGTCATCCTCGTCGATGATGGTTCCACCGATGCCACACCTCAAATCGCGGCACGATTCGCAGGCATCCGCTACATCCGGCAGGACAACCATGGGTTGTCCGTCGCCCGCAATACCGGAATCGCCGCAGCCACCGGGGAGATTGTGGCATTCACGGACGCGGACTGCCGGGCGGATGAGGGCTGGCTCTATTTTTTGGTGGGCGACTTGTTGGCGAACGAATTTGTTGGGATTGGCGGCCATAACTTTCTTCCCGTCGAAGATTCGCCCGTTGCCGCGGCGGTGATGGTTTCTCCCGGGGGGCCTGCTCATGTGATGGTGAGCGATCGGGAGGCGGAGCACATTCCCGGCTGCAACATGGCGGTTTACAAGTGGGCCCTCGAAGAAATCGGATGCTTCGATCCCATTTTCCGGATTGCCGGGGACGATGTGGACCTTTGCTGGCGGCTGCAGCAACACGGTTACAAGATCGGCTTCAGCCCGGCTGGATTTGTCTGGCATTACCGGCGCTCGACGGTGGCCGCATATCTCAAACAGCAACAAGGCTACGGCGAGGCGGAGGCGCTGCTGGCGCGGAAGCACCCGGAATATTTCAATTCATTTGGCGGCAGCATCTGGCGGGGCCGCATCTATACCGTGTCCCAATTCGCCGTCGTCACCCGTCCGCCCATCATCTATCACGGCGTGTTCGGCACCGGCTTTTTTCAGGCGCTGTATGCGCCCCAACCGGCACTGACCCTGATGTTGTGCACCTCCCTCGAATACCATGTCCTGATTACGCTGCCTTTGATGGTGCTGTCGGTTTCGTTTCAATTCCTCTGGCCGGTGGCGCTGACGAGCTTTCTGATTTCCGTGGGAGTCTGCATGGCAGCCGCCGCTCAAGCCAACCTCCCCCGAGGCAGACGCAAACTCTGGTCGCGGCCATTGATTGCATTGCTCTTTTTTTTGCAGCCGATCGTTCGCGGTTGGTCGCGGTATCATGGCCGGCTCGTGCGCCAGCCGACACCGCCGGGAGCCTACGAACGGCTCGAAAAACTGCCGCGCCGGCAGCGCTCCGCACTCCGCGAGCATCTCTATTACCTGGCCGATCCGGGAATCGACCGCGTCACATTCCTCACCCGCGTGCAAACGGCCCTCGACGAACAGAGTTGGCCAAGCAAGGGCGACACGGGATGGGGCGCCTACGACATCGAGGTTTTTGGCACCCGTTGGAGTTCGCTGGCCCTTACCGTCGTGACGGAGGATTTTGCGGATGGCCGGCGCCTCTTTCGTTGCCGAATCAATACCGGCTGGTCCCTGGCGGCGCAGATTCTCTTTTGGGCGGTCTTCGGCGCGGAGCTGCTGCTGATTGGTCTTCTGGCTCACGAACAGCCGTGGCTTTGGATGCTTTTGCTCACCATGCCGGTGCTGGGATGGTACCTGGAGCAGGAACAAAACAACCTGCAGCGGCTCATCGCCGCCTTCCTGGACGAGGTCGCCGCCGAATGCGGCTTCGTCAAAGCCGATTACCACCGGCGAGCTGAAAAGTTTGTTCCGGTGGGGGAGGCCGCCGACGCATTTGACAATCGAAAGCCGGGCGGAGAGAACTGACCTATGCGCCGATACCACGAGTTGCTCCGGCTTGTGCTGGAAACGGGAAAGCTTAAAGCCGACCGCACTGGCACCGGAACTTATTCGGTATTCGGAGCGCAAACGCGGTTCGACCTTTCCCTGGGATTTCCGCTCCTCACCACCAAAAAGCTGCACGTCAAATCGATCATCTACGAGCTGCTCTGGTTTTTGCGAGGCGACACCAACGTGCGCTACCTCAACGAACATGGCGTCACGATCTGGGACGAGTGGGCGGACGCCCAGGGCAGCCTCGGCCGTGTCTATGGCGCGCAATGGTGCGATTGGCGCACCCTCGACGGCCGCTCCATCAATCAGATGGACCAGGTGATCGAACAGATCAAGAGGAACCCGGACAGCCGCCGCCTGATCGTGAGCGCGTGGAACGTGGGCGAACTGGACCAAATGGCGTTGCCTCCCTGCCACACGCTTTTCCAGTTTTTTGTCCAGGAGAGCCGTTTGAGCTGCCAGTTATATCAACGCAGCGCGGACTTGTTCCTCGGCGTCCCGTTCAATATCGCCTCCTACGCCCTGCTCACCCTGATGGTCGCGCAAGTCTGCAATCTTAAACCGGGCGACTTCGTCCATACCTTCGGCGACCTGCACCTCTACAACAACCATCTCGAACAGGCCAGGCTGCAGTTGGCGCGCGAACCGAAAACGCTTCCGCGAATGAAGTTGAACCCGGCGGTAAAGGATATTCACGATTTCAGATTCGAAGATTTCGAACTGATTGGCTACGACCCGCACCCGGCCATCAAAGCGCCGATTGCCGTTTGACTCGCTTGGCTTGACTACGGTCTGGCCATTAAGATTCCGGGAACTTGAAACACTTCAAAGCCATTGCTGCCATGTCGCTGAACCGCGTCATTGGGCGGCAGAACCAGCTTCCCTGGCATTTGCCAGACGATTTCAAATGGTTCAAAAGGAAGACCACCGGGCACGTGCTCATCATGGGCCGGCGCACCTTTGAATCGCTCGGCAAACCGCTGCCGAACCGGACTACGGTTGTGTTGACCCGTTCTGGCCAAACCATCCCCAACGTCCAAACCATCCGCAGCCTTGATGAATTCGATCTGAAAAGCGAATCCCGCGAAGTGTTCGTTTGCGGCGGTGCCCAGGTGTATGCCGAGGCTCTGCCGCGTTGTTCGGACTTGTATCTGACGCTCGTCAAACGCGTCGTGGAAGGCGACGCGTTTTTCCCGCCTTTCGAGGACCTCTTTGTCGCTGTGGAAGAGATCGAGGACTGTGCGGATTTCAAAATCACGCACTATCGCAACCGAAACCCGGTTTAATTCCGGAAGTTGTGAGCCGAGGTAACGAGGCGCCCTTCTCCTGGGGCAAGAGGCGCTCGAAGCCTGTCTTCACCGGTTGCAGCCCGCGGTCCTTAATCAGAAGCCGCCAGATAACGGCTCAGGATTTCGACGTTTCGAATAAACGTTCTGCAGCGAACGACCCGGACCGACGGGTCCTTCGGCCGATGTGCCTTCAAACCGCCTTCTTCGACCCACCGCCCTTGCGCGTCCTGCGACGCAATCACCCGCTTCACTTCGGCCTCCATACCTAAAGCCGCCTTGGAAACAGACTTCCGTTCAGGCGCCTTTTTATCGGGCTCAAGCCGCTTCATGCGCTCGTATTCCCGGGCAATTGCGTCTGTCCTGTCGGATACCTTGAAGGAGTAATGGGTGGGCATGTCCTCATCGGAGTAGGTCAACTGGTAGTCGCGCGAAA
>CAZCUL010000450.1:0-3238 GCA_964501475.1 uncultured Verrucomicrobiota bacterium
AAAAGCCGCAGATCCCGAATGTCGGCACCGGAATACGCAGCCAGGACACAGGCATTACCTGGGAAGGTTGGGATGGGCAGACGCCGCACTACAAGGCCATTTTCGACGACAAAGGGCGCATGATGGCGATTATCTGCCACAACACCGACCTGGGGGACGGGTGGGAGCAAGAGGGCGCTAACGAGTATTACTTCCGCGAGTTTTCGGAGAAAAAGGCCTACCCCCTCGGCATCAATATTCTCTTTTACGCCATGACGCACTGAGGCCGGTTTGGCTTGGCTCGCCCGGAGCATCGACTACACTCGTCACCAACAATAAAAGCATAAGGTGCAACCAGAAGGGACCGACTTGGAAACGCAAACCGAAGCCCCACCGCCCACCGAACAACAACTGGTCGAACAGATCGTTTCCGGCCGTGCGCGCATTCAAAGTGAACTGGCCAAGGTCATTGTCGGCCAGCAGAGTGTTATCGAACAGATCCTGATCGCGCTCTTTTCCGGCGGCCATTGCCTGCTGACCGGCGCGCCCGGCCTGGCCAAAACGCTCTTGATCAAATCCATTGCCCAGATCTTCCACCTCAAATTCCAGCGCATCCAGTTCACTCCGGACCTGATGCCCGCCGACATTACCGGCACCGAGATTCTGGAAGACTCGTCCGAAGGCCGGAAGATGATCTTCGTCCAAGGGCCGATCTTTGCGAACATGATCCTGGCCGACGAAATCAACCGCACGCCGCCCAAGACCCAGGCCGCCCTCCTCGAGGCCATGCAGGAACACCAGGTCACGGCCGCGGGCGTTCGCCACGCCTTGCCCGAGCCGTTCTTTGTCCTGGCCACGCAAAACCCCATCGAGATGGAAGGAACCTATCCGTTGCCGGAAGCGCAGTTGGACCGGTTCATGTTCAATGTCGTCATCGATTATCTTCCGGAGAACGACGAGGTGGCCGTGGTCACGCAAACAACCTCACGCCGGCCTGAGCCGATTGAAGCGTTCTTTCACGGCGAGGATGTCTTGCGCTTCCACGAGATCGTTCGCAAAGTCCCCATTGCCGAGGATGTGGTTCGCTACGCGGTGCGCCTGACCGCGGCATCGCGGCCGCATCAGAAGGGCTCGCCCGATTTCGTCAATGAATGGATCAGTTGGGGCGCCGGGCTCCGCGGCGCGCAGTATCTTGTCCTGGGCGCGAAAGCGCGGGCCCTACTTCTCGGCCGCGCCCATGTAACCTTCGACGACATTCGCACCCTGGCCTACCCGACGCTGCGCCATCGCATTTTGATCAACTATCGCGCCGAAGCCGAAGGGGCGACGGTGGAAAAGGTGATCGATCGCCTGCTGGAAACGGTGAGACAGCTTTAGTTTTATTATATGACGTTTGGCGAGAACCTGTTCGAGGCCGCGTCCAAACCGCAGCCGCAGCCCTTCGGGCGGTTCTACCTGCAGGAGCTCATCAACAGCGGAGGAATGGCTGACATTTGGGTGGCCACCGATTCCCAGCACGCCACCTATGCGCTGCGCAAACTGCACGCCCATTTGCGCTTCAATTTCCTCGCCAAACGGCGGTTCCTGCGCGGCTGCGATATCCTTTCGAAAGTTCAGGACAACGAATTCGTCATCAAGTATTTCGAGCACGGCAAAATCGAGGGATGCCACTACTGCCTGACCGAATATGTGGAAAGCTCGAACCTCAAACAACTCTTCGCCCGCGACGATCCGCTCCTTCAGGAATACGTCGGAAATATCCTGATCGACATGGCCCTCGGACTCGAACACATCCACGACAACGGCTTCATGCACCTGGATTTCAAGCCGGAAAACGTGCTCGTGACCCGCAACGCCAACGTCCGCCTCGTGGATTTCGACCTGGCCCGGCCCCGCCCCGAGAAACCCGAGAAGGTCTCGAAGAATCCCGGCACTCCCGCTTACATGGCGCCCGAACAACTTCAGCGCCAGCCCTTCGATCATCGGGTCGATATCTTCGCCTACGGTGTGACGGCTTACGAATTGTTAACCGGACAAAAACCTTTTGCCGGTGAAACGCCTCACGAGATTTTACGCAAGCAACTCAACCGGTCTGAACTGGTGACACCCCGCGATTTGAATTCGGAGATTCCGGCCGGGCTCGAGAAGGCGATTCTCAAATGCCTGGACCGCGACCCCGATCGCCGTTATCCCATCGTGAGCGTGCTGGTGCACGATCTAAAGACGGCCCTTTACGTTTGATCCGGGGAGATGCGCGAAGCGTCCGGGGTGCGCTCGGCTTACCTGGTCCTCTACCGCTTTCGTTCCGGAACGTGCTGAGGCTGATGGGCAGGATTCGCCCGTTGTTTTATCCCATGCCCGCGGGCAAAGCGCCAGAGGACCGGCGCCCGTCCGCCGTAACACTATGGAGGGCGGGCAGTCCAATACCTGGCGGACTTCCGATCGGCGTGTTTATCGCGCAGCGTGTTGGTGTGAGGTTGTCCTCTACCGCTTTTCCCTCAGATCGTGCTGAGGCTCATGGGCAGGATTCGCCCGTTGGTTCATCCTGGGCCCGCGGGCAAAGCGCCAGAGGACTGGCGCCCGTCCGCCGTAACACTATGGAGGGCGGGCAGTCCAAAACCTGGCGGACTTCCCAACGGCCTGGTAATCGCGAAGCGTCTTGGAGTTCGCTCAGCTTGCCTCAACTTGCCGGCGCTTTTCCCGTTGGTGTCACTGCCTGACTGATCACCGATCACCTTCCTCCGTGGATTGAAAATCCCTTTCGAAACCCGTCGGAAAGTGAAATGGTAGTTTCATGAAAAGATGGAGATGGGTGTCGGTGATCGGGGTGATTGCCGTTGCGGGTATTGTCGTCACAGCCTGCATTTTTAAGGGACGCATGGCCGGGATGATGCCTTATCCGGTTTCGAAGGAGACCATTACCAACGTCTCGTTACCGCCCGGGTTTTCTTTGACGGTTTACGCTTCCGACGTTCCTGGCGCCCGTTCGCTGGCGCTGGCTCCCGGCGGGGTGCTTTTCGTCGGAACACGAAAGGAAGGAAAAGTCTATGCGGTGGTGGATCAGGACCGGGATTTCAAAGCGGACCGCGTGTGGACGATTGCCGCTGGTTTGAAAAGCCCGAATGGAGTCGCCTTTCGCGACGGGGAGCTCTACGTGGCAGAAGTGAATCGCATCCTCAAGTTTCCCGATATCGAGAGGTCGCTGGAAAGTCCGCCCGCACCCGTCGTTGTCACCACCAATTACCCGGGCGACGAGCAT
>CAZCUL010000451.1:0-5306 GCA_964501475.1 uncultured Verrucomicrobiota bacterium
AGAGTCCGATTCTCATCAGACAGCGCCAGCGGAATCATCGCGCCAGAGAAGGATTGCAGGCGTTGTCTAGTGCCGGAATCCCAGACGCTCACTTCGTGAACCGCGCTCACAGCGGCCATGAGTTGCGAGTCGCGTGAGAAGATGGGGGGCGCGCTGGTGTAACTCACGAAGATGTTCGTCACCGTTGCGGAATCGGCGCTTACCTCGACGTTCCACAGCAAGACCGCGCCTTCCTTGTCGCCACTCGCTAGGAGGCGGCCATCTGGTGAAAACGCCAAGCACCGCACGCCACTGCCATGCCCGCTAAGCGTGCGAGGCGCAGCGTCCGTGCGATACGGATTTGTGGTGTTCCAAACGCGAATCGTCTGATCACCACTCGCGCTGGCAAGCAGGGCACCGTCCGTCGAGAACGCCACGCTGCGCGGACGTCCAGTTTGCCCAGTGAGCGCGATGGACTGTTCAAGGTCAGCCAAATCGAAGAAGCGCACTTCACCTTGGAAGCTGCACGCGGCAAATCCGGGTACGTCAGGTGACATTGCGATGGAGAGCGCGGTGAAAGGCAAAGTGCTCTTACGCACAAGCTGTCCGGACGCGATGTCCCAGAGGGCCAGCCGCTCGCTGTTGCCGGTGAGCAACTGCTTGCCGTCGGGCGTAAAAGCGAATCGGCTTCCGGCCTTGGTCCAAGTGCCTTCGCGCGCTCCGGTGGCGTAGTTCCACAAGCGCACGCGGCCCGTGGCGATGTTAACGGAGCCGCCCTCGGAGTAGGCCAAGAGCGGGTCGGTCGGGGAAAACTCCAGCAGATAGGGACGCGCGGCGAGCTGTGTAACGACCTGCCATGTGGTAGTACTCCACAAACGGACCCAGCCATCCTCGCTGGCCGTGGCCAAAAGCCGGGAGTCCGGAGAGAAAGCCACGCTAGTAACGCTGCCCGTGTTCGCTGTGAGCGTGCGGCTCAAGCGGCGTTGATTGAACTCCCACAGATTGACGCGGTGGTCTGCGCTCGCGGTAGCGAGCCACCGGCCGTCGCGCGAGAACGCGATGGAGTTGACGATGTTCGAATGAGCGACCAATGCGGCGGCGTGTCCGCCTTGAGCACCGTGCTGGAACAGACGCCACTCGAATCCGCGCGTGTCTTCTTCACCAGGGCCGGGCCGGTGGGTCTCCAGAAGCTCGCGCGCGCGCCCCAAATTTCCTTCCACTAGCGCTTGGTGGGCGAGGCCCATGTCGGCGGCGTAGAGGTGGAGTCGAGTTTCACGCGCGCCGCGCTCGGCTCGATGCCACTGGGTCGAAACACCGATGAAGCCAGCTATGGCGACGGCGACCAAGGCAAACGCGAGGCCGGCCAGCAAGGGCTTGCGTCGGCACCAACGCCACGCTCTTTCGCCGGCGCTCACGGGCCGGGCGGTGATGGGTTCACTCGCAAGCCAGCGTTCCAAGTCTTCCGCCAAAGCGAGGGCCGATGGGTAACGACGCGCTGGCTCCTTCTCAAGGCACTTCAGGCATACGGTGGCGAGGTCCAAGTCAACGAACTGGTTGACGGAGCAAGGGCTCTTCGCCTCTTCCTCAGCCGCACGCCGCCAGACTTCGACCGGCGTCGGTGCGTGGAACGGCGGCTGCCCGGTGAGCAGTTCATAAAGAATCGCTCCCAGGCTGTAAACGTCAGCCGCCGTGGTCGCCTGATCTGCGAAGCCCGACGCGAGTTCAGGCGCCATGTAGTTCGGCGTGCCGAGCACCGTCCCGCACAGGGTGAACTGCGTGCGGTCCTCGTGCATGAGCTTCGCCAGACCGAAGTCGGTGAGGTGCGGCTTGCCTTCACCGTCGATGAGGATGTTGCCGGGCTTGAGGTCGCGATGGAGGACGCCGCGCTGATGGGCGAAATCCACGGCCCGCGCCACCTCGGCGACCAGCCGGGCGATGACCTCCTGCTTGCAGCGCGCGGGATTCCTGTCGTTACTCGCGAGCGCTTCGGCCGTGGGCAGGCGGAAATCCGACATTCGGCGATCCAGCCCTGAGCCGGAAATCAGTTCCATGCTGTAGAACTGATGACCTTCGTGTTCGCCGATCTCGATGACTGAAACGATGTTCGGATGGTGCAGAGCCGCCGCCGCTTCGGCTTCTACTTGAAACCTCTTAACCAGCGCCGGTGACGCCAGCCGCCCGGCGAGGATGAACTTTAACGCGACCAGTCGGTTGAGGCCCGCCTGCCGCGCCCGGAACACCACAC
Source organism: uncultured Verrucomicrobiota bacterium (assembly GCA_964501475.1). Lineage (GTDB taxonomy): Bacteria > Verrucomicrobiota > Verrucomicrobiia > Limisphaerales > CAZCUL01 > CAZCUL01. Next base: position 2,225 of record CAZCUL010000451.1, read on the forward strand.
CCATGCCGCCCCGGGCGATTTCCTCCACCAGTTCATAGTCGCCCAGCCGGTGGAACTTGACGCTGAGCGGCGAGTGGGGCCGGGCGAGCAAAGGTGTGAGGTCGGGCGAATCCGTCTCGTCCGTCGCGGCGACGGGATTCAGGCCGAGGAGGAACAGGCAACGGGTGCAATGCCCATCGGGAGCGCCGGCGGGAATCTCGGCGCCACATTCACCACAGCACGCGACAGTCATCATCAGAATCGTTACCAACGGAATTAGAGTGAAATCTTACAATCAATCGGCGCGGCCCAGCGCGAAATTCACGACCCGAGCACGGCCACCAGATGCCGTAACTCGTCATCCACTTCCATGGGGTTGCTCACCGTTCGCGCGACTTGCTCGCGCAGAATCTCACCATAACGGCGACGCAGCCGATGGATGGCTACCCCCACGGCAGTGACGCTGATGTCCTGCCGGACGGCGATTTCCGCGTGCGGCACCGGACGGGCGCTTCCGGAGAGAAAGATCTTGAGCGCGTCGAACAAATCCGCCTTCTCCATACGGACGTACTCCTGACGCAGTCGCGCCATCGCGTTTTCCAGCATTGTCATTGCCCACCGCTGCTCGAAAACCCGCTCGGGCGTCAGGTGGTCCGCCGTTTCCAGCGCGTCACGCCAGGACGCCGACTCGTGGTCAAGCGAGACAAAAGCTGTTCCACCGCCGCGCTTCAGCGCCCGATCTCGTTCGTGCGCGTGCGCCAGGGAGTGTTTCACCGCGGTGAGCAGCACGGAACGAAACTTCCCGCCTTCGCGCGTGATGGAAGCCAGCCAGTTTTTCTCCACCAGCCGCGCGAAGAAATCCTGCGTCAAGTCCTCCGCATCCTCCGGCGAATGTCCGCTGCGTCGGACGAAGGCGTAGATGGGTTTCCAGTAGGTCCGGCAGAGCGTGCCGAGCGCCGCCTGGCCGGCCGGCGAACTCTGCTGCGCCGCTTCCAGGACCACCGTCCAATGCGTGCTGCCGAACCCGGTCGGGCCGGTTCGCGCTTCGGCTGAATGATTGCCGGCGAGTTCCATCGGTATTTGTTCTACTATTCCACCAACCTCGCTGCCGGAGGAAGGAGTCCAGGCGGCTGGGTCAAATGGCGGACATGACGCTAATCATCTGTCTTGTTGAAGTTGCGGGTCTGGCCATTCAGTCCGGTGATGGTAAGCACCGGATCCTCATGGACGACAAACACAACACCATCCTCGCTCGTTCTCGAAGCGTTACGATACATGTACAAGCGCGCGATGTCGGCGGCGTTGAGTTCGGCCAACTGGCCTGCTGGCAAGCCTGGTTCAAGTCGAGGCTCGAGGAGGAACGTCTCCTGGCCAAACGCGTGCGAGGAGGTAAATGTTTGGGACCAGAAGCCGTGCAGTACGATGGGTTCCGCGGTCAAGCCCTCGATGCGCGTTTCCACAAATCGAATCAGAGGCGGTCTGTTGCCGTAAGTCTCGGTGGAGCCGAGCCAGTAGGAAGTGCGCACGATCACGTTGGTGCCCTGGCTCTCTACCTGGAACGTGAATTCCACCAGCGTGTCCTCAGGAGTCTCCGCAAATTCCGGATGCAACTGGGTGTAGTGTCCTTCCGTGTGGAGGTTGAGGGAGCCACTTTGGACCAACGTGGTGAATGGTTGTCGTGAGCTGACCGGCACGAGATTCTGAATCGTCCGCAGTTCGAACTCGATGGGAAGTCCACCAGAGGTGGTGCCCATGCGCCAACGGTCGAAAGTGTAATTGTCGTTGTAGCCATGGCTCCAGGCTGGGAAAGATGACAGCGGCCCGGAAAGTGTTTGGACATTCGTTCCATCAAGATACTCGATGGTCACGTCGGTATAGAGGCTTTCGGTCAGATTGCTGACGGTTAACTCCATGGTGTGGGTGCTCAACGTCCAGCGAGACTTGAACAAGTGGTCTATCCAGAGATCTCTGGAAAATCCCTGCCAGGTGACAAAAGTTGTCGGCTGGTTTAGCAAATACGGGCTGATGTTCGTGCCCGCGACCTGCGGTATTTCACGCACCTGTTTTATTTCCAGCCGCCCGGGCGATACCTTCTTGTACTCGATATCGAGAACGATCGCGGGTTTGTTGGTGACAATGCCCGCGTAAGCATCGCCCACAGAGAATAGCAGGTCGCGCAATTCCTGGTAGTTCGTCGGCCAATCCATCACGTAAGCGCCTCGCGGACGGAGGCTCGAATATTGGACCAAGTTCAGATACGCGGTGTCGTTGGTGGAGTAATTGTAAAGATCGATCTCTTCCGGCATCGCACTGCCGTCAGGGTTCGCCACCGATACTGCGCCCAATTGCGTCACAAGCTTGCCTACGTAAAGCGGGCCGCCGCTGTTCCGCGTCAACGTCGCGACACCGTTGGCCATTTCGATGTCGTCCGGCGTCGAGTGGTGAAGCAGCATCGCCATGCCGACCGTGCTTTCATCCACTCCCTGGCGGAGACGTTCGAGGTAGGCATTGTCGTTATAGAAGCTCGCATACACGCGGCGGATGGCGCGAAACACCCCGCGCTCCCCGGTCTCCGTCGGATCACAGATGCTGGGGCCGGCGGTGTCGCCGTCCTGGTCGTCGGCCAGGCAGCCGCTGAAACTGTCGTAGAGGCCCGCGCCGGAAAACGATTCAGCGTCTTCCATGTTCGTCGAACTGCGGAAGCGAATGTTCCGGCGCGAGTCAAAGAGAGTGAGCGCGTTGGTGATGGCCTGCTCCTGGACCGTCGTGAATTGCGTCGCTTGGCGGATGAGATTGCGGATGCCACTCAGTTGGAATTGAAGCGCAGCCACGTCAGGAGAATAAGTGAAGCCAGCCAGTCGGTTGCTGATTTCATGCCGCAACGTGTTACCGCCGGGAATCGTCTGCTCCATGAATTCGTCCCACAGGTCGAAGGAGATGGCGATGGCGACTGGGGCGTTTGACGGAATGGTGCGCCGCAACAGTCCGTAGTTTGCCGCCTTGCCGCCAAAGTATTTGATGTCGGACGGAACCAGGTTTTCGGCGGAAGCCCAATAAGCGCCAAACGGTTCTTTGGGTGCGTAATTCAGCGGAGGCGTGGATC
>CAZCUL010000452.1:0-2623 GCA_964501475.1 uncultured Verrucomicrobiota bacterium
GCCGGGGAAACCGCAATCAATCCGGTAAGAGAGGCGCGAACCAGATAACCGCGTTCTGCCAGCCGCGGAAATCAGTTTGGTGCCAGAGGAGGGAATTGAACCCCCGACCAAGGGCTTATGAGTCCCCTGCTCTACCGCTGAGCTACTCTGGCCGCTTGAAAATATTTTCCGGACGTTTCCCCCTCTGTCAAATGGAATGATCCCTCGGCGTCACTGCAACTCGTAATCCGCCGGTTTCAAGCCTTTCTTAAACTTCCCGAAGCCGAAGAAGCTCGGATCATAGCCGCCTACGTAATCCACATTCGCTTTCGGCGGCACTTCCAGGCCGTTCAGCCAGTAACATGCGTTCACAAACATCCGCCGCAAATCTTCGCTTTCCATGTCCACTGACGCGCCAATCGTGGACGTGATCGCCCGTGTGGCCGCGCCGCTCTCCCATTTGTAATCCCGAATCCAAACGATGGGCATCAGCGTCTTGTCGTAGTTGGGCGGATCGCCCGGCTTCATCCCTTTCAAGGTCAAACCATGGACGAGAACAGTGTCCGAGGGCTTCAGATGCCGAACGCCATAAACATCCGTCGGGCCCCAGATATCCCTTACGCTCCGCACGACGGGATGATCGGCATGCCGGCCATCGATCAAGCCGCGCGCGCTCTCCCGGCCGTGATCGCCATGATGGCTGATCCAGGTGTCGCCCAATACCTGCTGTCCGAAGCCGCCCGGCCATTCCTTGTTCCGCCAATCCCACGCGGCGTAAGGGCTCGACTTGTTCCGGCTGTATTGAAAGGCATGTGTGGACGTCCGAATGGCGATGATGGGCTTGCCGGAATGCAGGTAATCGACAAAGTGCTTCATATCCTTGTCAGGCAACTCGCGGAAGCGGAACTGCAAAATGACCAGGTCGGCCGCGCCCAACAAGTGCATGCCCGGAATATTCGTTTGGTTGTTCGGATCGATTGTGCCGTCGGCAGGGTTGACGGAAAAAAGCACGCTGCATTTGAACCCGTGTCGTTGCGAAAGGACCTTGCCCAGCATCGGCAGGGCTTCTTCAGATCGATATTCCTCGTCGCCGGCCAGGAGCACGATGTGCTTGCCCTGGCCTGGCCCTTCCTTGCCTTCGTAAGTCACCCATTCCCCTGCCCTCGCGGTGCAAAGCAGGAAAACGCCGATAACCGCCGCCCACAATCCAAAGTATTTCATGTTGTCAATTTCAATGGTTCGCTTGTGCGTAGCAGCTTCGCCTTGACGTGTCGATTCGGAAGTCGCGACTGCTCGCATTGCTCGCTAATGGTTCTTTGGCGCTTGCCTGGACGGTGGAAGAGGGCGGCTGAATTTGTGCGGATCGGATTACGTCTGTAATGGGGATTCCCGCCCGCAGGGCTGGCACCCCGTTGGCACCCCGCTGGTTCCGTTGGAAAAGAATTGATTTTGGGAACAAAATGGCCACTATTCAGCCGTAAAATCCCGTATCGTCTGCGCAAAGAAGTTCACTTATGAGCAAGTCAAACCCCTGCCGCTGGTGCAACAGTTCCGACCACACTTGGCGCCCGGACCGGCGCGAATTCCTTTACGTCGGCGTGGTCGGGACTCTGGGCCTGAGTCTGGGCAACCTGTTCCGGCTCCAGGCTGAATCATCGCCGGAACTACCCACGGGCAAAGACCCTCGCGCCAAGGCCGTCATCAACATCTACCTGCCCGGCGGCATGGCAGCCCAGGAAACCTTCGATCCCAAGATTTATGCCCCCATCGAATACCGGGGCCCGCTGGGAAATATCAAAACCAAGCTGCCCGGCGTTCACTTTTCCGAATACCTGAAAGAGACAGCCCAGGTCGCGGACAAAATCACGGTGGTGCGGTCGATGACGCATGGCGAAGCCGACCATGATCGGGGCACCCACAACATGTTTACCGGCTACCGGCCCAGCCCGGCGCTTCAGTATCCAAGCATTGGCAGCGTGGTGGCGCACGAACTCGGCTCGCGCAATGATCTGCCGCCTTACGTCGTCATTCCGAATCTTCCCAACACTTTCGCCGGCACAGGATATCTGGGGTCGGCCTACGGACCCTTTGCTTTGGGAAGCGATCCCGCCAGCAGAGGGTTCAAGGTGCGCGACCTGACATTGCCGGGCGGCATCGATGACAAGCGGTTTGATGAGCGCCGGCAGATGCGGGCGGTGGTGGACGCTCATTTCAGCGCGCTGGAGAAGTCGGACGCGCTCGAGGGGATGGATTCGTTTTACGAGCGCGCTTACGCTTTGGTGAGTTCGGAGAAGGCGCGGGCTGCCTTTGCCATTCAGGATGAACCGGACAAGCTGCGCCAGGAATACGGCAGGAACGCGGCCGGTCAGCGGCTGTTGCTGGCGCGCCGATTGGTCGAGGCGGGTGTCCGATTCGTGTCGCTCACCTACGGAGGGTGGGATCACCATGACAACATCCGCAACGGAGTCTCGCGGCAGATGCCAAGCCTCGATCAGGCTTTTGCGGCGTTGATTCGCGATTTGGACAAGCGCGGCATGCTTGACTCGACGCTGGTGATGTTAACGACTGAATTCGGGCGCACTCCCAAAATCAACGGGACGGCCGGGCGCGATCATTGGCCGCGCGTGTTCGATATCGTGCTGGC
>CAZCUL010000453.1:0-2749 GCA_964501475.1 uncultured Verrucomicrobiota bacterium
CCTTTCTCCGTCCTTGTTGGTTGGTTTTTGCTTTTACCGGGTCTGGTGATTTCCACGTCGGGCGCGGATTGGGTGGAGGCTGTCGAGCGAGGAGATCAGGTTGCAGTGGCGAGATTGTTGGCCGAGAAACCGGAACTGGCGCGGGCGGCGGATTCGGATGGATTTATCGCGCTACATGTGGCGGCATTCCGCGGGCACATGCCAGTGGTCGCATTGCTTCTGAAACATGGAGCTGATCCAAATGCGCCTACGGACAAGAAGATCACCCCTCTGCACGCCGCGATTGGCAACGGGCATCTGGAAGTGGTGCGAACCCTGATCGAGCACGGCGCTGATGTAAATGCGAGACTGGACGATGGCAACACTCCGCTGTTCCTTGCGACGCGCAGAGGATTTGACGAGGTGGCGGACCTGCTCCGGAAACACGGCGCCACTTTCTCGGGATCGAAGCAGGCGGTCGAAGTCGGCGAGTGGGGCGATCCAGCGCGGTTTAAGTTCAGCGGCAATCGGACATTCTCGGATGCGGACATTCGGCAGGCGTTGCTCAAGGATTCCGGGTTCCTTCTGGCGGCGCATCCCTTCGCGCCGCGGTCCGGCCTGATCGAGGCGCTGCGGAAACGCATCCGCGCGGGATACCAGCATGCAGGTTTTCCCGAGGCCAAGGTCACAGCCACTTTGAAGGAACCGCAAAGCTCGATCGAAATTCAAATCGCCGAGGGACCGCGTTATCAGACCGGCGAAATCCGGTTTGAGGGCGAGCCGGTTTCCACGAACGAAATCGTGCGGCGATTGACTCAGCCCTCTTGGATGGTGGAAGAAGCAAAGCAGACGGTGATTTCGAAGAGCGCCGACACAGAACTGAACGTCACCTGGCGACGTTCCTCGACCTGGCAGGAACCGCCCCGTTTTCTTGACAGCGCGGGCAAGGAAGTCGAACGGAGGGAACCGGTCTGGCCGGCGGATGACTGGCCGCACTTTTCTGAAGAATCGCTCCCGGGATACAAAGCCGCGGTCACCAATGTCCTTCTGAGGCTCGGTTATCTTCATCCGAAAGTGACGGTTTCGCTGGTGCCGCGCCAGAGCAACCTCACAGCGGATCTCGTCATCAAAGTTGAGGATGCCGGTGGAAAAGGGGTCATTTCCGAAATCGAGATTACAGGCAACAAGCGCAACTCCCGTGAAGCCATTCTCGATTGGATTGCATTCAAGCCAGGACTGCCGCTGACGCTGGACCTTCTTCACCAAATCGAGTTTGCGTTGTGGAACTGCGGTCGGTTTCTTTCCTACCGCCTGACGCCCCAATCCATCGAAGGCAAGCCTGGGGAGTTCCGGTTACAGCTCGAACTGGAGGAACACGAGGAGGCTACGCCGCTTGGCCAGGAGTTGAACGCCACAGAGACCGCGCTGTTGAAGGCGCGGGAATGGCTCTTGTCGGCGCTGCATCGCGGCGAAGACCTTTCCCTTTCGGTGAACTTCGGTCACACAACGCTGGGACCTCTGAGAGCGTCGGCGCGGCTGTATTTTGGCACGAATGGCCTTGCCATCGAGCTGGGCATGGCGAACAAACCGGGCCGGGAGCTCCGCTATCGTTTTCTTCTGAGCGAGAATCGCCTTACCTTCTTCTCCCCAAAGGGAGGGCGCCAATGGATGGCCACTCACGGCCACCGGCAGGCCTCGCTCAGCGTTCGTCTCCTCCCGAAGCCGGTAGCTCGGGAAGACGAAGGCCGTTTCAGCCTTTCCGTCGGTTTCGGGCTCGCAAAGCGGGCGCGCCCCTATGACTCGCCGGTCGAATTGGAATGGCTGTTCGCGCCGGTGGTGTTTCTGGATCTGGCGCACCGCGACCCTGTCTTTCTTCGCGATAGCGATCTTCTGATGCTGACCAATCAAATCGGATCGCTAAAGATTGTCGCCAGCACGGGACGGATCATTGAACTGAACTCCGTCAACAATCAGGACGGGGGGCTTATCGCCACCTTCGAGCCGGGCGCCTTGACGCGGTCGATTGCCGAAATCAAGACAACAACGGCGGGCGTGCCGAATCTCTACGATCGGGAACGACCGATCAGCGCGCGTTTTCTGCTCCTCGCCAGCGAACTGCTCGACCTTTGGTTGCTGGCCGAAGACTCGCCGAAGCGGCGGGAACAGGCCGGCCGCGTTGAGGCTATTGTGGACAAAGTCTTCGCTCAGGATGTCTTGGCCCCCTTGGACCAGCTTTTCGCAAACGCCTACCACCAGACCAACCAGTTCTACATTCCGGTGGGCGCGCCTGTTGATATCCCATCGGCGGTGCAAAGGTTGGTCTCGTATGCCGCCGGATGGGTTTTCAAGATCAGCTACGAATTGTTTCCGTCCGCTTCGTGGCCGCGGCTGCTCGCGCGCGAAGCCGTTTACATTCTGGAGGGAGAGACCCGCTATACCGACCTGGCCCTTCAGCGGCTTTACGAATCTTCGGAAATCGGTCCGCTTGGATTTTTGACCACCGCCCAACTTCTGGCCTGGGGCAACGCGGATGGAGCCCTGCAATTCGCCGAACGCGGTCTGGAAGGTTTGGACCTCGCCGGGTTTCGCAAGGATTATCGATTGCTGTTCCAACGGGAGACAGCGCTGAAAGAATCGCTGAGCCGCCTGACGCGGGTGATCGCCGAACTCGAACCAGAGGATATTGATGGATTGGTCGCTCTGTTTGGAATCGACAATCCCGAACTGGCTCGTCTGATCTCCGCGGAGATCCGGAACAACAGGAATAAAC
>CAZCUL010000454.1:0-7061 GCA_964501475.1 uncultured Verrucomicrobiota bacterium
CACTCGAAATGGCCTTTTGTTGGTTGTTTGGTGTTCTTGATAAACGCATTTCAACCAATATTTACGGGCCTTTCGAGTTTTTTATTTTTTCAAGCTTAAATAATCACGCTTGTTGAAGGACTAGCGATATCCTTCGTTGAAGAGGACCCAGAAGGAGTGCTTGGTCGGGGCGAGGAGGTCGGGGCGGCCGTCGCGGTTGAGATCGATCACGCTGTATTGCCGGCCCAGGCCGATGCCTTCACCGGGCGCGGCCATGGTGTGGCGGGTGAATGTCAGCCTTTCCGGGTCCCACTTGTAGTAATAGACCGCCGGTGGATCGGCGGCGCCGGGATCGCCCGCGTCGTGCGCCCAAATGCACTTGCCCGCGACCAGTTCTTCCGCGCCGTCACCGTCCAGGTCCGCCAGCGCCAGGGCATGCGCCTGAGACCACGATTCGTCGATGACGTGTGGCCGCCATTGAGTTGTGCCATCCGATTTCGGCTTCAGTTGTTCCCACCAGTAGAGGCCGTAGGCGTGCCCGCGTCCGAAGATGATGTCCAGCCGGCCGTCGCGGTTCAGGTCTTTCACCACGAACGGACAGCTCGGATGCATTTTTGAGAGGTCTGTCTCACGGTGGAGTTTCCACGGTTTTGCGAATGGATCACCGACCGGCCGCTCGTACCACCCAATTTCGCAAAGGACATCTTCCCGGCCATCGCCGTTTACATCGCCAAAGGCCATGCCGTGGCCGCCCCCTTCGACGCCCAGGACAAAGGGAGTCAGCGAAGGTCTGCCCTCCGCACTCGTCGTCCAGCGCCAGACTTCCAGCGGTTCCTGCTTTGCGTAGCAGGCGGAGTGCAGTTCAGGGAGCCCGTCTCCATCATAGTCGTGCAGAGCGAACATCTCCATGCGGCCGCGGGTGGCGGTCAGTTGATGGGCTGCCCAAGGTTTGTGCATCTCCCAGCCTCGTCCGCTTTCGATGGCTTCATTGCCCGGATTCCGATACCACCAGATGCCGTTGGTGTCCCAGTATCCGGCTATGATGTCCGGCCATCCGTCCCGGTCCACATCGAGCACGTGATCGCTGTTGTTCCGGTGATACGCGCCGGAAACGAAGTGGGGCCGGTAAGCGCGAGGCACGAAGTCCGGCCCGGCAAACCAATAGGGGCCATAAACAATGTCCACGTGCCCGTCCTTGTTGAGGTCCGCCACGGTGCAGTTTTCGAATGGGCCGGCAAACAGGTTGCGCTTGCTCCAACGCAGGCTGCGGGATTCCGCGGCGAAGGCAACGGCAGTGGCGGCAAACAGGATGATACCGGCGGCCCAACCCGCTTGTGGGAAGAAAGGTTTAGGGAACAGCGCGCATCGGGCTTTCATGGATCACAACGGGGGACTCTGCCTGCATTTCATGTCGTGAGCTGATCCTTCAATATCCAATGTTCTTCAACGCTTTCGGCCCGAGACGCTCCGCCAGTTGCGCCAGGTAAAGGCTTTGAGGCGTCACGTGCGTTCCGTGCGAATCTTTGATCCCTTCAGGCAACATCGGTCCGTCACCGAATGGCCGGGGCTTCTGGGTGCTCTCGCCGATGCAACCGATCATCCAATTGATCGCCCCCGGCGGCTTCTGGATAACATAGTCCCTGGCCACGCAATTCCAGGCTACACCCCAACCCATGGACCAGCCATGGCCCGAGCCCATGGAACCACGGTTGCGAAAGTCAATCCCGCCTTCCGGAGCGTGGCAATTGTCGTAGAGCATCCCCGTGGACCAGCGTTGGTGCGACTCAGCGCGGCCGTTGCCGCGAAACGTGCAATGGAGGAGCACACTCGGGCCGGACTGCCGCGCGCCCGTCGCCGCGAACCAGACATTGTCCGCATGGACCGAGCAGCGGTCGAGCAGGACCTGGCCGGCGTTCGGAGCAAATTCGGCCGGTTTGGATGAGCCGTCGTGGCGGGCTTTGCGATTGACGCTCACGCGCGTCAGCGTGATCCGCCGGCCATTCACCCCGATGCTATTCATCGTTTCATCACAGACCACATCGCGCACCCAGCAGTCCTGACCGCTGATGCGCATGGCGGTGAAATGCGATTGGGAATGACTGATCGGCTGCGGCGGGCATTCGATGTGCAAGTGCTCGATCCCGGCCTGCGTGATGCGTGATGGCGGCCTGATCTTTACGACAGTGGTTCCCGGTGGATTCAGGTATTTGGAATCGAATGAATCGGACAACGGCACATCCAGCGTAATTGTCTTCCCGCCGATTGCAGCGATCCTGCGCTCGATGGTCGTGGTGGTCCCTGTCCGAATCCAGGTCTGCGGGCGGCCGTCACGCACCAGGTCGTCCATCTGCATAAACTTGACCCATGCCTCCGTAACCGGCCGCCGAATCTCGATGGTGTCGCCGACGGCAAACCGGCCCGGGTCGGCCACGGTGAATGAAATCGCCCCGGACGGGACGTAAGCATCGGCAATGGCGGTTTCGGCGGGGACGAATTCCTCATTCGCCGCCTGACGCGCCCCCGCTCTCGCTTGAATACCGCCCCTGTCCCTTCGTCCGCCGGAGCCCCGGATGACGATGGCAGTGTGGGGTCTGCCGGTCATCTTGATGGTGGTCCTCGTTCCCTCGCCAGATCCGCTTCCGCTGCCCCGCAACACCACACCACTCGACGGGATTCGGATCGTATCCGGGCAGGTAAAGATTCCTGGCAACAACAGAACCGCGCCGCGAAAACCGCCCTCCAGGGGCATCGACGCCACTTCATCGATAGCAGACTGGATCGCGGCGGTGTCATCCTCGCCTCCGGAAGCCTTCACGGTCCGCTTGACCGGCACCGCGGGCAATGCGACGCCTCCACCCATGTAACCGGCGTGAGAGAAGTCCATGACCCGGTCCCTTTTCGGCGTGGTTTTATAGACGAGTTTGCCATCGGAACCGGGATGGACCCATTCGCCGGTGGTCTCCGCAGCGGCCGCCGCGGTCAATGCAGTGGTCGCCGCCGCCAGGGCGGTCAGCAAGGCGAGCCATCCGTTCCGAGTTTTTGATAGGGGCGTTGCCTGCGGTTTCATTACGCTTCCATCGATTCACTTGAGCGTGATTAAACTATCCTCCGTGGGCTCAACTTCAATCCTGATATCCTTGTAATCGAATACGCCGGCCGAGCCATGGATCTGCATGCCGATGGGGCCGCGTTTGAGCACGGCAGGTTCCGGGTGTTGGTATCGCGTCACCTGGACGCCATCGACCGCCGCGCGCACTTCGCCTCTCTCGATGTTTGTAAGAATCTCGCACACGTGCCAATCCTGATATCGGGGGCGGGGCCGCGGCGTGGGATGCTCGGGCTTGAGGCCCCGGTTCGTCCGGTAATCCCACATCGCGCCATGCGGCGGCTGCACCTGCAAGGCCCGGGCGGTGCCGAAGTCTGTCGAGCGCTCGCCCCAAAACAAAACACCAAGATGATCCCTGCCCGGGTTACCCTCCGGGCTGGCGACGCGCGAAGTGACCAGCAGGCGGAAGTTGCCGTAATCACTCTCTGTGAAAATATTCCCTCCCCTTCCGCTCCCGCGCATCGCGCCCTCGACAATCGTCCAGGCCCGGGGATTATACTCCCAACTGTCGAGGCTTTTCCCGTCGAACAAAACTGTCATCCGATCGAGCGCCGGACTGGAGCGAATTGCCGGCGGCGAAGCGGAAATAACATTTGAACTCCCTGCGCCCGGCACCGTCAGGGTCGCGCCTTGGGTCAAGTCCCAGTTGGCGTTGTAGCTCTTCCCGGATTTTGCGCAAACCCAGAGAAGACCGATCTCCTGTGCGGGACTGTTGATTCTCGCGAGGAGCGAATCGCCCCAGTTCTTGATTGGATCTTGCAAGCGCCACCAACCGCCGTTGTTTCGGCCATCCATGGCATCCTCGTCCGCGGGATAACCGATCTGGAACGCGCAGGCGGACGGAGCGAAATGCGCGGCCCACTGCGCGAACTCGGCATTGAGAGCCTCGAGAGAAGCCTCCGAACTGGTGTTGATGAAAACGATGTCGCCGCGATAACTCGGGGGCATGTAACTCAGTTCCCAATGCTTGAGAAACATCCGGTAGTCCGGGTTGTGCAGCTTGATCTTTTCGTTCCAGGCCTGCGCGGCGGCGTCATCCACCCGTTTGTAGTACTCGAGATCGACCCCGAGCCCCTTCACACATTTGTGCCGCTTAAATCGCGCGAGCCAGGCATCGATCTCGACCGGCACGTCGCTCGTTTTGCGTGGGTAGATCTCCAGGAATATGTGCACACCCAGCTCATCCATGTAAGCGAGGAATTCTTCCTGAGCTTCGGGCGGCGGAGTGGTCGCTTCGGGCACAGGGCCGACAGCCATCGTTGCCCAGGGACTGGATCCCTGAAATCGATTGTTGACATTGAAAACTGCGTGCGCCCATTCATCGTTTTGCAACAAAATGAACTTCCCGATCTTTGTGCCCAGGTCCGTCACCCCATCCTCCGCGCTGGCCTTGCAGGGATTCCTCATGCCGCTCCATTTGAAAGTGGTGGCGGGGGCCGCGCCGGCCATTAACGCCACCCAAAACAGGATCGCGCTCGAAAATAATGTCTTCATGAATTTGATGGCGTGAAGGGTAGCTTTCCGCTCAGGAAACGCAGCCTAAATCTTCTGCGAAAACTTCTTCGAATGATTTGAATTGCCAGCAGTGTCTCTCCTTCTAAGGTCGTCGTTCATGATCACCAAACCTCGATCCGGCGCCGCGTCTGCCATGCTTTTGGTCTGTTGGGCTGCAATTCATTGGATGGACCTGCGCCTCGCCCACGCCCAAAGCGCCGGTGCCGATTGGCCCCAGTTTCGCGGTTCGGGCGGGAGTGGCCGGAGCGCCGCCCAAGGATTGCCCACCACATGGAACGACGCCAGCAACGTGGTTTGGAAAACCGCTTTGCCGGGACCGGGCGCATCGAGTCCCATTGCAGGCGGCGATCGTATCTTTCTGACCTGCTTCACCGGCTACGGAACTTCCTCGCGAGAACCTGGCGATATCAACCGCCTCGAGCGGCACCTGCTTTGTCTGAATCCGGCCGATGGCAGAATCATTTGGGACACCGCCATTCCCGCCCGCCTTCCCGAAGAAGAGCGGATTCGCGAAGATCATGGCTACGCCTCCAGCACCCCGGTCACGGACGGCGAACGAGTTTACGTCTTCTTCGGAAAATCCGGCGTCTTCGCGTTTAATTATGACGGGAAGCAACTTTGGCACGCCGACGTCGGCTCCCGGCTCAATGGCTGGGGCTCGGCGTCGTCGCCGATCCTTTACAAAGACTTTGTGCTCGTGAACGCGAGCGTGGAAAGCGAATCCCTCATCGCGCTCGACAAAGGCACCGGCAAAGAAGCCTGGCGCGCGAGCGGCATCAAGGATTCCTGGCACGCGCCAGTGTTGGTTTCCACGCCGGAAGGCAAAACCGAGGTAGTCGTGGCCATCATCAGGAAAGTGCTGGCCTTCGATCCGGACAATGGCGAGCCGCTCTGGCACTGCGATACCGGGATTAATTGGTACATGTGCCCGACGCCAGTGACGCAGGATGGGATCGTTTATTCCATTGGCGGGCGGAATCCCAACGGCGGCCTGGCCATCCGCGCCGGTGGCCGGGGCAACGTGACCAGCAGTCACGTCGCTTGGAAATTGAACAAAGGTTCGAATGTTCCCTCGCCTGTTTTGCATGAGGGGCATCTTTACTTCGCGCATGAGAATCTCGGCATTGTCTATTGCGTGGACGCGAAGGATGGCAGGCTCGCTTACGAGGAGCGCCTCGATCCCTCGCCCGGCCAGATTTACGCGTCGCCTGTACTTGCTGGCGATCATCTCTATTTCGTGGGCCGCCGCGGAAGGACGGCAGTGATCGCAGCGAAGCCCGAATTCGAGCAAGTCTGCGAAAACGTCCTGGAAGGCGGTCGCGGCGTCTTCAACGCCAGCCCGTCCATTGCCGGCAATCGCCTATTGCTCCGGTCCAACCGTTACCTCTATTGCCTGGGCAAAAACTGAGGCGCCGCGGTCCGGCAACTCCGGCAGGCGACGACACACGCTGCGAGGGGCCGTTGTGCAGATCTTGATCTTGACCTGCTCCTTTGAGGCGATCCTTGTGCAAAGGGCAAGGTCACGAATAGACTCCGCCCCATTGGATCGAGCCGCAAAAATCTTAAACCATGAGCGAGTCTAGCCCTCTGCTGCCGCTGGTCCAGAAATACCTCGAAAGCGATCTGGTGGCGGCGGCGCGGAACCTGGAAACGCTGACGGAAGAGCAGGTCGTGCAGGTCTTAAAAAGCCTTCCCCCCGCTTTGGCGGCGCGAGTGGTGCGGCAGTTGCAGGTCACCTACGCGGCGGCCCTCCTCAAGGAATCGGAAGCGGACCTCTTCAAGGAAATTGCCGCGGGACTGGATCCGCAGCATGCCGCCACTATTTTCATGCATCTGCCCGGCGAGTCGCGGGAACGCTTCGTGCAGTTGCTCCCGGAAAAACTCAAACGCGAAGTCCAGGAGCATTTGACGTATCCCGAAGACAGCGTGGGCCGGCTCATGACGACAAACTTTCTGGCTTGTCGCCGGAACCTGACCGCGGAGCAGGCCATTGAAAAAATCCGCGCCCTGGCCCAGAAACGCCTGCCGGCCTCCTACGTTTACGTGGTGGATGCCGAAGACCGCCTGGTGGGGGTGATGAACATGCGGGACCTGATGCTGGCGACGCCGGAGACGACTCTCGAGTCGATCATGCGCACGGAGCTTTTCACTCTGAACGGATTTACCGACCGGGAGGAGGCGGCCTCCGCGCTGTCCAAACGCCGCTACTTCGCCGCGCCGGTGGTTGATGGCGAAAACCGCATTCTCGGAATCATCAAGGTCGAGCAATTGATCCGGGGCGTGCAAGAGGAAGGGACGGAGGACCTTCAAAAAATGTTTGGCGCCGGCGGCGACGAGCGAGCCTTCTCCCCGATGAGTTATTCGCTGAAGAAGCGGTTGCCCTGGCTCCACGTTAATCTCGCCACGGCGTTCCTGGCCGCGGCTGTGGTCGCTCTGTTCGAAGACATCATCGCGCGAATCA
>CAZCUL010000455.1:0-4152 GCA_964501475.1 uncultured Verrucomicrobiota bacterium
CTTGATCGGCGAGTTGCAAAAGTGAATCTCCCAATGGATCGAGTTCCAAGTCCTCCCACCCCCCGGGCCAATCCCCTGGTGCTATTGATCGAAGACGATTCGCACCTGGCCGAAGTCCTCGCCGCCGACCTTGGGCGGGACGGCCTGAGCGTCATGCACGTCCGCAATGGGGAGGATGCGCTGGAAGCCGTGCAGACACAGGACTTTGCATTGGTCCTGCTCGACCTTGGCCTGCCGGAAATGGACGGTTTCCAGGTTCTCGAGAAGTTGGATACGCGCGCCAAAAACGTCCCGGTCGTGATCCTGACAGCCTGGACCGGCACACGCGAAAAGCTTCGAGGGTTCGACCTTGGAGTGGTGGATTATCTGACCAAACCTTTTGAACTCGCGGAATTGCGCGCCCGCATGCGCTCCATCCTGCGCGCCCGGCGTTTGCAGGAGGAACTGACCCGCGCCAACCGCGAGCTCAGCGCCGCGCGCACCGCTGCCGAAGAAGGGGCCCGGGCCAAAGCCGAGTTCCTGGCCAACATGAGCCATGAAATCCGCACCCCGATGAATGGCGTCATCGCCATGACCGGCTTGCTCCTGCAAACCGAGCTGAACACGGAACAGCGGGACTTCGTGGAGACGATCCGCATGAGCGGCGAATCGCTTCTGACCATCATTAATGACATTTTAAATTTTTCAAAGATCGAGTCGGGCAAGCTCGAAATCGAGCATCGCCCCCTCGACCTCGTCGGTTGCATCGAGGAATCGCTCGATCTCCTCGCTTCCAAGGCGGGCGAAAAGAATCTCGATCTGGTGTATCACATCGCCGACGGCACTCCCCTCGAAGTGATGGGGGATGTGACGCGGTTGCGGCAAATCCTGGTGAACCTTCTCGGCAACGCTATTAAGTTCACGGCCCGGGGGGAAGTGTTTGTCGAGGTGGAATCGAAGCCCCTCCCTCCGGAAGCGAATTCCTTTGGGGCGGCTGCTTCGGCCTCGGGTATCAACGGCCCCTGGTGGGAAGTCCATTTTTCCGTGCGCGACACCGGGATCGGCATTCCACCTGACCGGGTGCACCGGCTGTTCCAATCTTTCAGCCAGGTGGACAGCTCCACCACGCGGCAGTTTGGCGGCACGGGACTTGGCCTGGCCATCAGCAAAGGGCTGGTCGAGTTGATGGGCGGCACCATGTGGGTGGAAAGCGAGTCGGGCCGGGGTTCCAAATTCCATTTCATTCTTCCCCTCTCTGCCGCTCCGGGTCACCTGGGAACCACTCAGATTGTTCGCGCGGATCGGCTCAAGGGCATCCGTGTCCTTCTGGTCGAGGATAACGCCGCCAACCGCCGCGTCGTCGGAGCCTATCTTCGCAAGTGGGGCATGACGGTGCATGAAACGAGCGCGCCGCAGGAGGCGCTTGCTTGGGTCAGCGGGGGAGAGACATTCGATATTGCCATACTCGATGCGGTCATGCCGGAAATGAGCGGGGCGGCATTATTGGCAGAGATGCGAAAGATTCCGCGCGGCACATCGTTGCCGGTATTGATGATGAGTTCCGTGGGAGTACGGAACGACGGTGTTGCGCCCACTGACGAGCTTGGAGCGCTGAGCAAGCCGATCAAGCCCCAGCAGCTTCAGAGGGCGCTGCTGCAGATGATTTCCGGGGTAAAACCCGCGGCTGCGAGGAAGGCTGCCCCTACCACCACGATGGATTCCTCGCTGGCCGGCCGATTTCCGCTCCGGATTCTGTTGACCGACGATAACATCATCAACCAGAAAGTGGCCTCACGTCTGCTTCAGCAGTTTGGCTATCGAGCGGACCTTGCCAACAACGGCCTGGAAGCAATCCGGGCTCTGGAACGGCAGCCTTACGACATGATTTTGATGGACGTCCAAATGCCGGAACTGGATGGGCTGGAAGCGACCCGACGCATTCGCCAGCGCCAGCAGGATCCGGCCGCGCATCCGAATTTCCGGCGGCCTCTGGTCATCATAGCCATGACCGCCAACGCCATGCAGGGCGACCGTGAGAAATGCGTCGCCTCGGGCATGAATGACTATATCGCCAAGCCGGTCCGTCCCGAGGTGCTCCAAGGTGTGATCGAACGATTCGCTTCCATGTTGGCCGAAAATTCCCCGGCGGCGGCGGAACAGACGGCAAATCTTTCCGAGAACAGTTCCACGGTGGAAGGCGCCCCGGCCCCGGATGTTCTTCCAGGCACGGAAGCCCCCACCGCCCAACCGGCGGCCGATTCTCCGGTGGATACCGACCGTCTGCTGGAGTTCAGCGGCGGAGAGATCGAGAACCTCAACGAGCTGATTGACCTCTACTTGAATCAAACCCGCTCTCAACTGGACCAGATTCGCACCGGTCTTCAGCTATCCGAAGCCGAGCAAGTGTCGCAAGTCGCTCATAGCTGCGCCGGAGCCAGCGCCACTTGCGGCATGATGGCCATTGTGCCCTTGCTCCGGCGTGTGGAATATGCGGCCAGGTCGAACGAGTTGCGAGCCGCAGCGGAAGTCTTCCCCGCCATCGAAGAGGAGTACGAGCGCATCCGGGTGTTTCTGGAGAATTACCCACGGACCGCGGCGGCCGCGGGCTGCAACTGAGTTTTGTATGAAGAAGATTCTGATAATCGAAGATGATCCGATTGTGGCGCACATTTACCGGACGCGTCTGGAAAAAGCGGGTTGCACAGTCGAGATTTGCGCCGACGGACAGGCTGGTTTTTACCGGATCCACGAATACCATCCCGATGGGGTCCTCCTGGACCTGATGTTGCCCAAGATGAATGGCGTCGAAATCCTGAAAAAGATTCGCGCTCAGTCGCAATTCCAAAAGACGCCGATCATTGTTTTCACGAATGCCTACGTGCCCAACATGATTCACGAGGCGTTTCAAGCCGGCGCCACCCAGGTCTTCAACAAGGCCACTCTCACTCCCCGTCAGATCATGGACGCCTTGAACAATGCTGTTTGCCTTGACAGCCCGCGTTCCGCCGAGACTGCGGTCAACCCGAACCCGGGCGAGGGAGCGGGCGCCTCGAACCGCCTCGATATCGGGGATACGCTGGCGGACCCGCCATTTCACTCGGACGGTGCGTCCCCTTCGAGAGTCAACGGGGGTTCAGCGGTGAAAGAAGCGAGCCCCGATTCGTCTCTGCCGGAACCGAGCCTGGCGGGCGATTCCGCCGCGTCCGCCTTTCCGACGGAATCCGAGGAAGGCGGCGTGGACGACGAACAGTTCCAGGCCGAATTACTCCAGTCTTTTCTCGCGAGCGCTCCCGAAACACTGGCTGCGCTTCGAAAGTCGATGCAGGACTTCAGCAAAATTCAGGACGAGTCCGCGCGCCTGCCGCTCCTGCTCGAGGTTTTTCGAAAGGTGCACGGGCTGACCGGCAGCGCCGGTATTGCCGGCCTTACAGCCATCTCGCAAATGGCCGCCGCCCTCGAAATCCTCGTCAAGGAACTGTACGAGAAGCCCAAAAACCTCAATGCCTCCACCCTGCGCACGGTCGCGCATTCGATTGACTTCATCTGCGAACTCTTCACGAAGGGAGCCGACGCGGAAATCCCGGAAACGCCGCCCATCAACATTCTGGTCGTGGACGACGAGATTCTCTCTCGCCGGGCGATTACCTACGCTCTGGAGAAAGCCGGCCTCAAGTCCGTGAGCGTGGAAGAGCCGCAAGTCGCGTTGAATCTGGCCAAGGAAGCGACCTTTGACCTGATCTTCCTGGACGTGCAAATGCCCGGCATGGACGGATTTGATCTCTGCAAGCAGATTCGCGCGCTGCCGAGCAACAAGAATACTCCGGTCATCTTTGTGACCAGCTTGACCGATTTCAAGAGCCGGGCCAAATCGAGTTTGAGCGGCGGCACCGACCTGATCGCCAAGCCCTTCATGTTTATCGAACTGAGCGTTAAGGCCCTCACCTACGTTCTGCGGGGCAGGCTCACCCGCCCCAAACAACAAGCCGCTTAAAGGGCTCTGAAGGCCGCGCGTCTGCCGCTCGCCTCCGTCAACTCAGGTTGTAAAGAAGAGAAACTCACCGTCGAATCCCGCCACCGTTCGGCGGCTCTCTTCCACGGCGTCAATTGAGTTCCCGAGCTTCAAGCGAGCCGGCTCGCTCAGCAGTCGTAATGTCCCGGCGGCCGCGGCCACCT
>CAZCUL010000456.1:0-14637 GCA_964501475.1 uncultured Verrucomicrobiota bacterium
GCGGGCGCGCGCGCCATGCTGGACACAAAGCTTCACAGCCGTTGGGCCGATCCGTGGCGCAGCCTGGTGGTAGTGCTGATCGCCTTGCCGTTTGGCGTCGCCCCAGGCCGCCGTAATGTTTACGTGGGAGTGGCCAGCAGCATTCTGATCTGTTTTGCCTTTTACGTGGTCTCGCAACTGGGCCTGGCGATGGGAAGCGGCGGCTACTTACCGGGCTGGCTGGCGGCCTGGGCGCCCAATATCGTGTTTGCGGTTACGGGGATTATTCTGACCGCCCGCGCTGGCTGACGCGCCTTTTTTGGATAAAGCCCTTGTGGACAATCCGGCCTATTGGCCACCGGTCCCGCCGGTTTGCGCTGCGCCCGCCCGTTCGTAACTGCCCAGTTCCCGAATCCAAATGTTGCGATATCGAACCGGGCTCCCATGATCCTGAAGTTCGATGGGGCCTTTGGGCGGATATGGATTGTTGTAGTTGCCCACCTGCCGATGCTGCACCTGGCCGATGAAGGGCTGCTTATGATGCACGACCACACCGTTGTGGATCACAGTAACGCTTGCGGGACGGGTCAGCTTCTTGTTCTCGTCCCAAAGAGCGGATTCGAAAATGATATCGTAAGTCTGCCATTCACCAGGCTTCCTCGAGGCATTGACCAAAGGCGGGTATTGGCCGTACATGGCTGCGGCCTGGCCGTCGGCGTAGGTGGGATTGTTGTAGGAGTCCAGGACCTGAATCTCGTGGCGGCCAAAGATGAGCACGCCGCTGTTTCCGCGGCCCTGACTGGATCCTTCGACCTTTTCCGGGGCTGCCCATTCGAGGTGCAGTTGGAAATCGCCAAAATGGTCTTTCGTCCGCAGGGTGCCACCGCCTTTCACGACTTCGATGTAGCCGTTTTCCACCTTCCAACCAGCCGGCCTGTTGCCCGGACCGGTCCATTTGGACAAATCCTTTCCGTCAAAAAGCACGACGGCGTCGGAGGGCGGCGGCGCCTGATGACTGAAAGTCTCGCCCGGAGCCACTACCGGCGAATGAGGCCGCTCGGCGTCATGGACCCGCCATTTCTGCCCGGGCAAAACCGGTGTGTCCGTATAGCCCACCTTATCCGCTGCCGAGACTGAAACCGCGACGAAAACGATGACGGTAAGTGCGATGAGTTTCATAAGTTTAACCAAAGATTTGGAATACCGCGGCAGACTGTTCGAGTGGCCGGAAAAAGGCAAGCGCGATTGGGGTGTTCGGGAAGTCCGCCAAGGCATCGCGGTGTATTACACTATTACGCGACTCAACCTGGGTGGGAATCATCAAAGACCGCACCTGACCGAGGCGGGAGTGGCAACAGAACGTCGTCCCTTGCCGAACGCGATTCAGGAAGCTTCCAAAGCGTTGTCTCGGCCGCTGGGAATTCTGCCAAGGTGGTAGATGATGAATCCATGAAGGAATTGCCGAATCTCGGTGGTCTGGGCTTCGGTTAACCGGAAGCGGCCGATGGCCGGCCAGTCTTTCTCCAACAATCCCAAAAGTATCCGGGCCGATCCGCCAGTGAGTGAAGGTTTGGATGAAAGGGGGTTCAAGCCCAGTTCGTGCAGGAGTTTCATTTCGAAGGCAAAGATGGGCTGAGGCGCGGGTTGGTTGAGAGATAGCTGGCCGAGGAATTCCCGCAACGTTTCGAACAGGGACGGCAGGGGTGTTTCAGATTCGGTGGTTTGTTCGATCAAGGCTGTGCAATAGGCGGCCTGGTTCAGGCGATGAAGATCTTCACGCAGGCGGGGATGAGTGTCTGAGAGGAGCACTTCGCGGAGAAGGTGCAGGTCCGAGCGCTTACTTCGTTGAAAACTAAACTGAGCAAAATAAAAGACATCGAGCTTGCCTCGAAAAGGCGACTTGGGCCGGCGTGCGCCCTTTGCCACGGTGGCGAGACGCCCGAAGTCCGGTGTCAGCCAATGAACGATCAAGCTGCTTTCGGTGAGGGGCCGTGTCCTCAGGATAAGGCCCGTGGCCCGCTCGTCCATGGCAGCGCTTAATGCCGCGAGGCGATTTCGTGGAGGGGCTCTTTGGAGTCCGAACTTTCAGGGGTGGCGGCAGCGGTGAGCGCGGGATCTTCCAAAGATTTCGGGTTGCTGAGAGCCGGCAACTGCGCGGCCAACGGCTGCGGGAGTCTTCCGGGGTACTCCGGCGCGACGGAGCCAAGGCTGATAATAAATTTAATGCCGTCGGCCACAGCCATTTCCAAGCGGGTAATCTTTTCCTCCGGGACGAGAACCAAAAATCCCGTGGTTGGATTGGGAGTAGTGGGGACGAAGACGCTGATGACGTGTTCCTTTGTTTTAGCCTGCACCTCCTGATTCTGTTCGCCGGTGATAAATCCGACCGAATACAAACCGGGCCGGGGGAATTCCACCATAACGACCTGTTTGAAGGACGATTTGTTGTTTGTGGTGAAGGCGTCGTTCACCTGTTTGGTGGCGCCGTAGATTTTGTTCAGGAGCGGGACGCGCATGAGGCCGGATTCAGCAAGAGAGATCATTTTCTTGCCGATGTAGTGGCGCGCGGCGCGTCCGACCAGGGCAATTAAAAAGACCGCCAGGGCGAGGGCGAAGAGGCTCCAGTACCAATGCATGTCGCCTGTGCCGGGACCCTTGGGGCCCTCCTGGTGAGTCCAGGTGGACGGAAGAAAGAAGAGCAGAGGATCTGTAATGTTGGCCACAGTGCCAAAGAGCCATTTGACAATGGCCAGCGAGATCACGGCGGGAAGGATGACCGCCAGCCCGGCATAGAAATTCGCCTGCCAGCGAGCAAAGTCTTTCTTCATGGCTTTACTTTAGGGTGGGCCGCTAATTTCCTCAAGGGGAAGCGAATCGCGAGTTGGCGCAGGGTTCGATCCTCCTGTCGCTTCATCGCGCGGCGTTGGGCATCCAACAAATCATCATACCCTTCCAGATGCAGCACCGCGTGAACCAAATACCGTACCAATTCCCTCTGCCAGGAGGTGCGGTAACGCCGGGCGTGGTCCTCAGCCAGGTCGGGGCAAATGAAAACCTCGCCAGCCAGACGTTCCTTTTGTCCCGCTTCGCCGAGGTTAAACGTAATCACGTCGGTTGGACCTGCATGCTTGAGGAATCGTTCATTGAGCCTGGTCATTTCGGCGCTAGTGATGAGGCAGACGGACAATTGGAACCTCTTGGCAGGCCGCAATTCGGTCAACAGAGTGCGGGTAATCTGGCGAAGGAGGGGAAGATTGACCGGGAAAGCGCGCTGGCGATTCTGAACCGATACAGTCCGGCTCATGGTTGCGGCCCGCGGTGGGTTTCGTAGGCGGCAATGATCCGTTGCACGAGTGGGTTGCGGACCACATCGCGCTTTTGAAACTCCACAATCGCTATTCCGTCCACCTCCTTTAACGCGCGTTGGGCTTCGATCAGGCCGGAGCGTTTGTGAGGAGGCAGATCGACTTGGGTGGTATCGCCTGTAACGACCGCCTTCGAATTATGCCCCAAACGAGTCAAAAACATGAACATCTGTTCCGTGGTGGCGTTCTGCGCTTCATCCAGGATTATAAAAGCGTTGTTCAAGGTCCGACCCCGCATATAGGCAAGCGGGGCAATCTCGATGACGTTCCGCTCGGTTTGACGCTGGATCTCCTCCGCCGGAAGCATATCGTAAAGGGCATCGTGCAACGGGCGGAGGTAAGGTCCGATTTTCTCGTAAAGGTCTCCAGGGAGGAACCCAAGCGCTTCGCCCGCCTCGACGGCGGGCCGAGTCAGAATGAGCCGTGAAACCTTCTCTTCGCGCAGGGCCGAGACCGCCATGGCCATGGCCAGATACGTTTTCCCGGTGCCGGCCGGGCCGATTGCGACCGTCACATCGTGCTTGCGAATCGCATCAATGTATTTCTTTTGGCCCACGGTCTTGGGCGTGACCATGGATTTCTTGAGCGAGGTCTGAATTCGTTCCGAGAAAAGATCCTGCAGGGCGTGAACGCCTTCGTTTTTGACCACATTAAGCGCATAGGCGAATTCGCGGTTCCGCACGGGAGAGCCGGCCCGCAGCGACGCTTCCAGCAGTTGAAACATCTGTTTGGCGCGTTCGATTCCGTCGCTGGAACCTTCAAGACGAATCCAGCCTTCGCGGGCGGTAGCCTTCACCCCAAGGTTGTCTTCAAGAGCCTGTAGGTTCTGCGTGTTGTTGCTGAAAAGCTGCTGGGCCAAACGGGCGTTCTCGAAGTGAATCGTCTCAGTAGGCATGGACGGAGGGGAAAGGAGTGAGAGTTAAACGCCGGGGCGCCGGCTGCGGGACGGGAGGGGGTTTCATTCAGCCAAAGCAGCCCGAAGGCGCGCTGCAACGTCGCTTAAGGCTTCCGGTAATACGGTGGTGCTGCCCAGCACCGGCATAAAGTTGGTATCGCCGTTCCAGCGCGGCACCACGTGAATATGCAAATGTCCGGTAATACCGGCCCCAGCCACTTGCCCGAGATTGATTCCTATATTAAAACCGTGCGGCTGCATGGCTTTCGTCAAGGCATGCAGGCATCGTCGCGTTAGCTTCATTAAGTCTGCCAGCTCTTGCTCGGTAAGATCGTTCAGGTCCGGTGCCTCTTTGTAGGGCACCACCATGAGGTGGCCGCCGTTGTAGGGGTAAGCGTTGAGAAGCGCAAAGCAGGTCTTGTCTCGGGCAATGACATGATTCGCGACATCGTCGTTGGCCTGAGCAATCTGCGTGAAAAGCGAGCTTTCGGTTGGGAGACCCTTCGGAGCCAGGATGTAGGAGATTCGCCACGGCGCATGCAGACTTTCCATTGTGAACAAGCGTAGGAGCCTCTGCCCGAAATGTCAAAGCATCCGGCGGCGAACGGCGGCGCAGTGCGGCGGGCGGGTTCCATCTCAAAAGCGTTGCCGGACCTCATTCGGCTACCCTAGACTGATAGCATGCAAGCCCCAAAACGGTTTTGTGCACCCAAGCGCCTGTTGATGGGGCCTGGGCCAAGCAACGTTCCACCTTCCGTGCTTGAAGCCATGTCCAGGCCGGTCATCGGTCATCTCGATCCCGTATTCATCAAAATGATGGAAGAAATCAAGTCCATGCTGCGGACTGTCTTTCAGACCAAGAACGAAATGACTTTCCCCGTCAGTGGGACCGGGAGCGCCGGAATGGAATTCTGCTTCGTGAACCTGGTCGAGCCCGGTGATGAAGTGATCGTCGGTGTGAACGGTGTCTTTGGAGGACGCATGGCAGACGTGGCGGAACGGTGCGGGGCGAAGGTCACCAAAGTCGAGTCGCCCTGGGGAAAGATCATCGAGCCGTCGCAGATAGCCGAGGCGCTTCAGAAATGCCGTCCGAAAGTGGTGGCAATCGTTCATGCCGAGACCTCCACGGGAGCGCTCACACCGGTGGACGAAATCTCCAAACTCACCCACGATGCAGGTGCTCTCTTTCTCCTGGACACGGTCACTTCGCTCGCCGGCTGCCCGGTGCGCATCGACGACTGGGGGATTGATGCTGTTTACAGCGGGACACAGAAATGCCTGAGTTGTCCCCCGGGTCTGGCGCCGGTATCACTAAGCGCTCGCGCGGTCGAGGCAGCTCAAAAGAGAAAGAAAAAAGTTCAAAGCTGGTATCTCGACGTGAATCTGCTCGCATCCTACTGGGGAGCGGAGCGGGTTTACCATCATACGGCGCCGATTTCCATGAACTACGCGCTGCACGAGGCGCTGCGGCTGGTGCTGGAGGAAGGATTGGAAAATCGCTGGCATCGGCATCAGCAAAACCACCTGACGCTTCGTGATGGGTTGGAAGCCATGAGCCTCGAGATCGCCTCGCAGGCGGGGCATCAGCTTTGGCAGCTCAACTCGGTTTCAGTTCCGGCCGGAATAGATGAGGCCGGAGTGCGGAAGAAGCTCTTGACGGACTTCAACATTGAAATTGGGGCCGGCCTCGGCCCCTTGAAAGGCAGAGTCTGGCGGGTGGGCTTGATGGGAGAAACTTGTCGCAGCGCCAATGTGCAGTTCTTTCTCTCCTCCTTGGAAAAGGTCTTGTCTGAGAAGAAGGACGCGCCCACCGCCGCTGTTGTCAGTTAAGAACCCGGGGCTTCAGCGCCTCGATACGATGGCGGGTTGCCGCGCTGACAGTCAGCTCGGCCTTTCTCCTCCCCCAAGCCACTGCACAGGGATGGTTAAGGAGATAATCTCTGCACCTTCCAACGATCCCCCTCCCTTGTGTAACAAAAGCGGTCATGGAGGCGATTCGGCCGACCTTGCCAGAACTCGATTCGTTCCGGCGCGAGCAAGTATCCCCCCCAATGGGAGGGCATGGGGATGTCCTCCCCCGGATACTGCGCTTCAATCCGGAGCATCTGTTCTTCCAGTTGTTCCCGGCTCTCGATGACTTCGCTCTGACGCGACGCCCAAGCTCCCAACCGGTTGCCCCGCGGACGCGACTTGAAATACTCTTCCGACTCTTCCCGACTCAGCTTGCTGACCGCGCCGGCGATGCAGACCTGCCGTTCGGTCTTGGCCCAGTAGAAAACCATGGCGGCCCGCGGATTTTGGTCCAATTCACGGCCCTTTCGGCTCAGGTAATTGGTAAAGAAGGTAAAGCCTCGCTGGTCCACGCCCTTGAGCAATAGAACTCGAGCCGAGGGATGCGCCGTCTTCTCGGTTGTGGCCAATACCATGGCGTTTGGTTCATGCTCGGAGGCGGTCACAGCATCGCGGAACCATTTTTGAAACTGCTTGATCGGGTCGGGATCCAGATTCTCCGCCCGTAATTGGTCCAGCGTGTATTCCTTGCGCAAGGAGGCCAAATCCATAGGCGGCATCAGGGCAGGTCCGCTGCCGGCAAGCCATCTGCCCACCTGCGTTCGCGCATTGGAGTTGATGTTCTCAAAGAAAGCTTCATGGGCACCGAGAAGCTCCAAAATCTGGACGCGAATCGAGGCCATAAATCGGAAGAACAGTTTCGGAGTGCGCCGACAGAGCGCAGCGACGGCGGCGCTTTGGCTCCGGCTTCTGTAACGACCGACAAAGCCAAAGCGGTGTCGCGCTTTGCTTGCCACCGCAGTCCAAATTCAGCCACATCGCAGCACGGTTCATGGAAAGCGTAGCTGGTCAGGGAGCGGGCGGGATCATTCCCGTCTTCCGCGCATAGTTGAACAGACCGCCTGAATCGACCACTGGACGGACATCTCCCAGCGCCTTGAAGGAGTAATACTTGTCGGTGTCCAGCACGGCCACGCTGGCTTTGTCCAGATCCACCGTGACGACCTGCCCTGTTTTGAGGAGATCGCAGAGACGGTCGGTGCATTCGCATGGGTAAAGCTCGCCCGTGGCAACGCAATTCCGGAAAAAGATGCGGGCAAAACTCTCGGCCAAAACAAGCTCGCAGCCAGCAGAACCCAGAGCGATAGGCGCGTGCTCACGCGAACTGCCGCACCCGAAGTTTCTCCCGGCGACGATAATCGGATATTTACTGTCCAGTTGACCCGGCTCCACGAAACGGGCGGGATACAAGGATTCCGGCAAACCGCACATGGAATAGCTGCCCAGCTTCTCGTATTCTTCCGCAATGGTGGGCACAAGATTGAGATACTGAGCGGGAATAATCTGGTCCGTGTCGATGTTGTCGCGAACGACGTAAACGGGGCCGGTGATCACAGACTGCATACATTGACTCTGGGCTCGCCCCGGGCGCTTTTCAAACGAGAAATTCTAAGGCATAGCAAGTCTCCTGATCAGGATGTGTGGGAATCCGCGTCAGACTGCGACGGTTTTTCGGAGCGCGGCCGTGTTGCGAAGGCATCAGCCGCAGCGCGTGCGAACCGGAAAGCTGCTGGTTGCACTTACAACCGAGGCGGATTGCCAGGGCGTCTTGCTTTGTCCGGGGGTTTCTCCCATACAGTCCCTGAAACGCACAGATCGGGATGGCTGCGTTCAGCCTTGAGCTCGCCCCAGCTTCGCCCTCAACTCATCAATCCACTGCTGAATGCTGACAGCGTTGGGTGAGACCTTGCGCAACCGCTCGAGATAATCGATGGCAGCCGGGAAACGCCCTTGTTCCTCTTCAAGCCGGGCGAGGTTTCCTGTGATTTGCGCGAAGAGGAAGATATTTGGCTCTTTCTTTCCGGCTTCGGCGATTTCCCAATTCTTGAGCGCCAACTCCCAAAGATTGCGCGCCCGCTCCGGATCTTTATGGGTTTCCCTGTGGATCTTGCCGAGTTCAAAGAGAATTTCGGAATTGCCCGGATTTGCTCGGAGGCCTTCGCGAAGGAATTGCTCGGCTTCAACTGTTTTTCCGACGTTGCAGAGCCAGTATGCCGAGGTGGTGTAGGTCTCCACCCGCTCCGGATCCAGGGAGGCTGACAACCGAAGCCAGGGCAGAATCTCACGTTCCAATCCTGCCGGGCGTTCGAAGGTTTGGCCCGCTTCCTCATCGTGATCGTGATGATGGGGGTGACCATGGTCGTGTTGTCGCGCGTGATCCGGGCAGCAGCTATGGCCGCAGCCGGCGTCGCCCAGATGGGTGTGGCGCGATGGATAGAAATGGCGGCTGAATCGGTCAATCCAATCCCGGGGCGCGCCAAGAAAATCCCTTTCGCCGTGATTCCTTTCTTCGACCGCGCCGGCCTCTGCCGCAAGGTGAGGCGTTTGAAAGGCGTCACGATTGTCGTAGATGCTCGGGTAATAGCCATTGTGGAAGTAGGCGTCGGCTCTGGCAAAGAAATGCTTGGCGAAAAGCCGCCGGCTATCGCCCATCACCGTTGCCAGGAGGCCGCCGGATTGAGCGCGGTTTCCCTCCCAACGATGGAACCACGAAGTCAACGGAATGGAAAGGCTCAGGCAGAGCGTTAAGAGCAAGGCAATCGAAAGCCGCGGCGAAGCGTTCATCGGATCAGTTCAGCGATTTCCGCCGAAAGACCAGGCAGGCGGCGTAGAGAAAGAGGGCGATGTAAAGGGCGGCGTAAAGGCAGGCCGCCCCCCATATTTCCCATCGAATCAATCCCCAATTGTGAATGATCAGGTCCCGCACGTCGAAAATCTCGAGGTGCGGAATGGCGAAGTAAATGGCGTAAACGCACGATTGGAAGGGTTCGGCGAGCTGCACCGCCACTTTGTTCAAATGGCGCGCCAAAACCAGGATCGTGACCGTCACGACAAAGCAGATGGTCGAATTTGAGGAAGGCGCGGCAAAAATCAGAGAGCCCACCAACGTGGCCGCCACCAGAATACCCAGGACAAACCAATGAAGGGAGATGGCTTGAAAGTGATTCAGCAGCGGCCAGGAGTGTTCCCGGGCCGCGCCCACAATCCCAAAGAAGAGGTAAAACGATATGAGCGCAATACCGCAGGCCAGCCAGCAACCGAGGAATTTACCCAGGACAAGTTGGTTGCGCGTGACCGGTTTCGCCAGGAGCGGAAGGAGGGTGCGATTCTCGCGCTCCGCCGGCAATTGCCGGGCGGTGGTGGTGATCGCGATCACCAATGACGAGACCCAAATCAACAGCAAGACAATCTCTTTCAAGTAGCGCGCTACCCGATCATCGTTGAAAAACGTGACCGACCCGAACAGGAGGGTGATGAGGGCAGTGAGAATGAACAGAACATAAAAATCCTTCCGGCGATAAAGCTCCTTGATGACGATACCGGCAACAGCCCAGGTATTATGCAGCGTGGACCATTCCGGTCGGGCCGTTTCAGGCAGCCTGGCTGGAGAGGGCGCTGTCGGGTTTGCTGCTGGAGTATTCATGGTGGCCAACGATTTGAAGGAATACCTGTTCGAGGTTTGCGGATTGATAGCGATTGATTAATTCGCTGACATGCCCTTCGGCCTTCAGCTCACCTTGATTTAGAATGGCAACGCGGTCACAAACGGTCTCGACTTCGCCCAGCTCGTGAGAGGAAAAGAACACGGTCTTTCCTGCGCTTTTGAGGCGCTGAATGATTTCACGAACCTTCATCCGGCCCAAAGGGTCGAGGCCGCTGGTCGGCTCGTCCAGGATCAGCAGGTCCGGGTCATTGATCAATGCCTGGGCAAGGCCGACGCGTTGCTGCATCCCTTTCGAGTAGGTTTTGATGGGGCGAGACCGGGCATGTTCGATCTCGACCAGTTTCATCACGGAATCGATGCGCCGGCTTCGCTCCGGTTCGCGAATCCGAAAAATGCGCGCATAGAATCGCAGCAGTTCCTCCGCCGTCAGGAATTTGTAATAATAGGTCAGCTCCGGAAGGTAACCAATGCGCTGCCGGGCAATCGGTTCGCGCACATTTCTCCCAAACAGGTAGGCGTTGCCGGCGGTGGGACTTACAAAACCGAGCAGGACGTTCATGGTGCTGGTCTTGCCCGCGCCGTTTGGGCCAAGAAAGCCGAAGACTTCGCCGGAGAAGACAGACAGATTCAAGTCTTTAACCGCGACCTTTAAACCGAATTCGCGGCTTCGATACTCGACCTGCAAGCCTTCTGTTTTGACGATTGCTTCACTCATGGGACACCCGAAACTGTCTCTGCTCAGCGGAATCCATACCAAGGGCGACTCTGGGGAATTATGGTGTAGCGCTGAGGCAAATGCCGCCGCAGCCTCCAGGAGCGCGAGATGCGCCGCGTGGCAAATAAGGCCGGGAAAGGCAGGCGGGCAAGCTATCGGCGCGGCCCTGGGGAACGGTTGTGCTGGATCGAGGCAACCCGATTCCGGCCCTCCACATATTCGTGATAACGTTCAGCTCCGAGCATCTGGCGGATGGCAGCTTCACGTTGGTGATCCCATTGCCTTTTCTGCTCCTCGCTCAGAAACTCGAACGCGCCGTACTGCAATTCCATTTGCCGATCAATGGGGTCCAAAGCGAGAAACAGCCTGCGGAATTCCTCCGGGGTGGCATTGAAATGCATCAACTGATGTCGCAGCCGCGCCGCATTTTCCGAGAAACGCAATAGAAACTCTTCAAAGACGTCAGCCCTTAACACCTCTGCGAGTTCGCGCCGCGTTTGCTGTTTGAGTTTGGCTAAATGGATAAAATTGACGGGTTGACAGCTCGCCATACAACTTGAGAAGTAGTCCTGGGCCTGCTTGATCGCGTGTTCACAAATGTCTTGAATGGCATTGTGGACGTGTGGCGGCAAAGCACCAAGCTTTGCCCCCGTCAAAGGGACTGTGCTCCAGTAAACCGCCTCCCCTGCAGACGCAAGATCCGCGGTCGGCCCCAGCAGTTTCCCAAGCCGGGCTTGCCTGTCCTCCTCGAGAACTTTCCCTCGCTCATAAAGAATCGTTAGCAAATTTGGATCGCTGTCTGTGCGCCACCATTCGTAGTCCAGAGCAATCGCTTCACGGAGACGCTTCTGGTGGAAGTATTCGTTTACGTCGTGGATGACAATCAGGCGCCGCGCAACGCCGGGGCATCCCGCTTCGCGCAATTGCTCAAGATAGACTGGGTACTCGCGCGATTCGACCTCGCGCCAAGTCACTTCGTGTGGAGGCTCTTTCTCCGTATCGAGCGGATGATCATGAAGGCGGCCGAACACAACCGAATTCGAGTCGGGACGCACCCTGTCCGGAATGCGCTTCACGCCGCGCTGGAACTGTCCCGGGGAAGAAAGGTCGGCGAGGAAAAACCATCCAAGGCAGGCGACGCTGCTAATGATTATAAGCAGATTGACAGTTCGGCGATTTCTCATTCGAAACAAAGGTGCGGCCCAGCCATCAGGCCTGGATGCTGCGGAAGGAACGTTCCGACTTTACCTTACCCGGGCGTTTTTCGCAAATCACTCCTCGAATTCGGAAGACGCGCGTTGAGTGAGCAGATCTTCCGCTGAGAGGCAGCCGCCATCGCTGATTCAAAAAACGGGGGGATCCTTTACTCCTGGCTAAGCCGCTTTCTGGCTGCGTCGATCAGCATGGCATGAGCGTCGCGCAGAACTCGCGGAATGTCCCTGGCGAAAGCGCTTCGAGCAAGTGCCGCGCTCATATCCTGTTCGGCTACTCGGCCGGCGTTCTCCCCCGGGAACCAGTGGTCTCCCTGTCCCAGCAGGTTATAGCGCATCTTCGCCCACCCAATCATGTCGAGGGCCCGCGCATACATCCAAAGCCGGAGGATTTCCAAGACATTGATTTGGCCTGGGACATCCAGATACTCCGGCAGCCCTTCGAACCAACGCGCGCACCATTCGCCGCCCAAAACTGCATCCATCTCTGCCCGAAGGCGTCGCTCGATGGGTGCGACCACCTCTCGAATGCGTTCGTAGTGCCTAAGAGCCTCGATGTGCTGATCGAAGTCGGTGGGCCTTGCCGCGCCCAGGCTTAACGTGTGGACTTCATCTCTCGCCAGACAATAGAGGTCATTAAACTGCATCGGCGAGAGCGGCGCGCAGAGTTTCACCAGCTTGAGCGGCGGTTCGTAAAGCTTTCCTCCCTTGTCATTCGGGCTGATGATAAACACGCCCATATCCCGGTGGTGCGCTTCTTGAATAGCCGGCCAGTTCAGGTGATTGACGAAGTACCAGTGCAGATTGACATAGTCGAAGGCGTCACTCCGTATGGCGTCGAGAATCACGTCCGTTGTGGCGTGCGTCGAGAAACCGACAAATCGGACTCTGCCCTGCGCCTGCAAGCGCCGGGCGGCGTCAACACAACCGTTCCGTTTTAAGGACCATTCGAGAAACTGCCGGTGATTGATGCCGTGCAGTGCGAGCAAATCCACGTAGTCGAGGCGCAGATAACTCAGCGAACGGTCAAACGTCTCGAGAAAATCCTCAGCGCGTTCGCTGGGCGCAATTTTGGTCTGAACGATTAGCTGATTGCGTGGAAAAGAGGGCAAGATACGGCCTAACTGCGCTTCCGAGGAGCCATAACCACGCGCGGTTTCGATGTGATTGATTCCGAGTTCCACGGCGCGTCGGATAACAGCCTCGAGGTTGTCTTGGTTCCCAGCAGGAATGTCCTCGGGCGGGACATCCTGCCATTTGAATTGATAACGCATTCCACCGCAGGAAAAAACCGGCACGTCCAATTCCGTCTTTCCAAAGCGCCTGTATTGCATGACGGAAACCATAAACAGCAGGTTCTAACGAAGCAATCGAGGACGACGTGAGAACAGGACTACGAAGCGCATCTAAGGCCCGGCCGACGCTGGGCACATTGATGGGCAAGCGAATTGCATACGGCAGTGCCGGCGGTGGAAGGCGGCGGTTTCGCCGCCACCATTGGAAACTACCAGGAACAGATACTCTGGCTAATTATGAAAAATTTTGTCGTGAAGATTCGTTGGGCGAAAATGTGTGTTTTAGCAACGTTCGCGGCCGCTTCGACCGGTCTCGGTGGAACTTCCGAGAGCAAGCCGCGCTATGAAACCGACTACGCACACACAGTGCGGCTTGCTTCGGATCTCCATCAGGCGCTGGATGCCAAGCAGCGACGCAGTTTCCAGAGCGTGCCCGTTCTTCTGACTGAAAGCCGCATTCCCTCCCTGCAACCATGCGAGCGCAGCACGGGCCCAAACAAATTCTATGGTGTTTCAATTTCGAGCGGGTTTATTGAGTTCGCCAACGCTTTGACGCATGCGATGGCCCTCGACGAGGTGCGTCGGGGGTATTTCAAGGGCTTTTTGAACTCGCTCGCCGAGGGAGATGGCAGCGGTGCACTTGCTTTACTGGACTTGACCCATGCTCAGTCGTGGTCCTTCGATGTCATGAATCATCAGATGAGCCGATTCAACCAGATCATGGGAACGCTGGTCGCCATTGACATGGCTCACCATTATCTGGGGCACTACTCAAAATACGCGGCGCAGCTTGCGCAGAACGGGCAGCCGATCAACAACCTGGTAACTCCAGCAGAGTGGCGCAAGGCCGTTCTCCGGGGATCTCACAATGCTTTGCAATGCGCCTTGGGAATCGACGGTTTGAAGGAATTATTCGATACCATCGACAAACTCCCTGCGAGGCCGGCCTGGGCAATCCAAGTGGCAGCACCGCGCGCGGATCTGGCAAAAATTCGCAAGGAACTCGACAAGCTGGAAGAATACTTCTTCGCGGGTCGCCAATACCTGGACTAAAAGGCGACCGGGGCAACCAGGTCCGCGGGCCGCTCAATCAACAAATTCGAGCTCCGGCACTTCCGGAATCAGACCACGGGAATGTCCTTCCCTCAGGAATTGCCGAATCGCTTCGCGACCCTTCGAACCGTAATCGACCGTCCAATCATTCACGTACATACCGACAAATCGATCGGCCAGGTCTTTGTCCAGGTCCCGAGCGAACTGGAGCGCGTATTCCACAGCCTCACTCCGATGATCGAGGCTGTATTGGATGCTGGCTGAAATAGCCGCGGCGATCTGGCTGCGCACCTTCGGCGCAATCCGCTTGTGAATCACATTTGCGCCCAGTGGCAGGGGTAAACCATCATGACCCGCGCTCCACCAACGTCCCAGGTCTTCGCACACAACCAGACCCTCGTTCCCATAAGTCAATTGGCCCTCGTGAATGATTAAGCCCACTTCGGCCTCGTCGTTGCGGAGGACGGCGAAAATCTGGTCAAACGGCACAACCATATAATCGAGTTCGCCCGCCGGTTTTTCGGCCCAGAGTTGTAAAGCGAGAAAGGCGCTGGTCAGGGTGCCAGGCACCGCGATGCGCCGGCGAAGGACCTCCTCGCGGCTCCATTG
>CAZCUL010000457.1:0-10868 GCA_964501475.1 uncultured Verrucomicrobiota bacterium
CAGGCATGTGAAATGGAATGCCGGAATAGACCAGTCCGCCCGCCTTGAGACAACGCGTGACCTCGTGCACGACACCGACCGGATCGAGGGAATGCTCCAGCACTTGATCGATAATGACGCAATCCAGGCTTTGGTCGCGAAACGGCAATCCGGCGCCGTCGCAGGCGAGATCCGCAGTGCCTTGCAAGGTCACATCCGTAAGGAAGACGCGGCCTGGTGCAAACAATTTTAGATATGCCTCGCCAGTAAAGCCGCACCCAATGACCAGGGCGAGAGGTTGTGGCCCTAAGGCGGATCTGTGGCGGGTGAGGATTTCCAACGCGACATCCCGCGAAGCCGCGGCGGGAAACATCTTGCGCAGGCCATAACGCCAACCTGAACATTCGGGGAACTGCCGGCGATCGGCGCGAGCCGCAATGCCCTGGACCGCGAAGAGGCTTCGTGCCTCGTCGATCAATATCGGGCGGCCAGCACAAACCGGAAAGACCGTCGCGCACGCGAGGCACCGCCACGCGGTTGCTGAAATCGGCTCCAGCTTGCCATGATCGGGGCGCGGGCAGCAGACAAAAGAAAGCAGTGGCGACGGTTCGGCCATCGTGGCAGGCGAGACGGCAGCGGCAAGTTGTGGTTTGTCCATTCGATCTTGGTCCGGCACATGATTCGGGCCGAACTCTGGCTGCGCCACCTGGGCTTGCAGCCGACGCTGGCCTGTGCTGCAGCCAGTCGAAAAGCTCGCGCGCCAGCCGCCCGTAAGTATTTTCCAATGCTGTAAAGCTTTTCGACCTGGTTTCGAGCCAATTGGCTCTGCTCCCGGGCGAACTTCGGCTCCCGGAGCAATTGCAGTGTCTGCCGTTGCATTTGCTCATCTGTAGTGGCGATGAGCAAGCCGCGGCCATTCTCCAGCTCCATCCCATTGACAGCGTCCGGTGTCGCCACTACCGGCACACCCAGCGCCATCACTTCCACGAGGCGGCTACGGAACCCCCGTAAGTGCCGCGCCAGGGACAGAGCACGGCTGTCATCGTGGCCAGCAGCGGTTGCACGTCCTGCACGAAACCGGTGACATTGACTCGTGGATCGGCCGCCAAGGCTCGCAGACGCTCCGGCGGTGGGCCTGACGGTAGCGGGCCGAAGGGATTACCACAAGAAAAAAGCTCCAGCCATGCAGTTGCCGGGCGATCCCCGGAGAAGCGTGATTGGGACTGGAATTTTCGGCTCACGGCGACAGAGCAAGAGCCTCAACTGTCCGCAACGTCTTGTCAAACCCGCTGCGCGCGCCCCGCTTCTGACCTCCTTCAAATCCAGACTGCCACCTTCTCTTGGGTCGGCGGCGGCGCTCGGGTTGATGTTTCCTCCCATAGCCCGCAATGCCGCAGAATCTTCTCGACCTGTTCTGGATGGCCCCGATCATCCCCGGAACCGCTTCGGGGTGGCCGGAGACCGACTGAAACACGGTTCGGACCACTTCCCACGCGGCCCGGCACAATTCACCCAAGATCCGGCGCTCGAAGCGAAAGTAGATCCGCAACCGCTGGGGAAGGGTGAAAACAAACTGCCGGTGCGGCATTCAAGGGCGCAAGGCGCGCACAAAGTCCGGGGGAATTCTCTCCTGGATACGCACCCAAAGAGCCTGTTCTTCCAAAGAGGGCGAAGTTTCCGTAAGGATTTTTCGGCTATCAGTTCCGCGGTCAAGTCCTCACTTTTGACACTACCGACCGCCTTCGAAGGCAGCAATCTTCGCCGGCTCCCTTGCTGGTATGCCGGGGTCACAATCTCAGAATTCCACGTTCGGGACTTCGCGGACCGCGGGCGCCACGCTGAAATAATCTTCCGCCTGGAACCCGAACATTCCCGCAACCAGATTGCTTGGGAAGGTTTCGCACTTGTTCCGGTAATCCCGCACGTTCCCGTTATAAAAGCGACGCGCGGCCTGGATGCGGTTTTCCGTGTTGATCAATTCCTCCTGCAGTTTCAAGAAATGGTGATCGGCCTTAAGCGCGGGATATCGCTCCACCACCGCGAGGAGCTGTTTGAGCCCATCTACAAGGTGGTTCTCGTCCTTGGCCTGGGCGGCTGGCGAGCCGTGGCTGGCCAGGGCCCGATTCCTGAGTTCAATCACGCGCTGCAATACCTCCCGCTCGTGCGTCGCATAGCCCTGCACGGTCGCGACCAGATTGGGAATGAGCTCATAGCGGCGCTTCAACTCCGTATCCACATTGCTCCAGGCATTGCGAATGTAGTTCCGCAGGCTGACCAGACCGTTGTATTGCGCGACGACAAAAATCAGCGGCAGCAGAATGATGGCTCCAAGAATAATCAGTTCCGGCATCGTCAGGCCCTCACAAATAAGTATGCGGGCAGCCGTGATCGGATTTCGCAAAGCCGCCCCAGGTTTCGCTCGATTTCGACCGGATCGAGCCGTGAACCGAAGCCCAGTGCCACAGCGTCACTCTCGATCTCGATGTTTAAATCTCCGTTTGCCAGCAGATATTCGATCATTTGGGGATTGCACACGTCGTAGGCGAAACGCTTGTCCTTCGAGCGCACACAAAACTTCTTCGAGAACTCGTGGGACTCGAAGTCGATGTCGTCAAAACCGATGGCCTGCGCCAGTTTTGAGAGCAAGCCTTCCCGCGTGATAGTCACCTCCGGGAAATTCCGCGGCAGCATCAGGATAAAAAAAGAAAAGTGGTGGTGATGCGTTTGCCGCCGTCCTTTCGAGTCGGTCGAGTGTGTCTCGTAGTGATAGTCAAATGCCATTACCTTCTGGTCCCGGTAGGTCCCGCTGAGAATGTTGAAGGCATAACGATTCGATCCTTGAGCCAGCCGATCCAAAAAAAGAAACCGCCTTGCCAGATCATGGTCGCGTTCCGGATTAAACCGCAGTCCGAGGCGCACCGCCAAGGCGGCCATTCCTTCCCGGCGCTTTTTCGCCTGGATCGCGCCGTAAACCGCGGCAGCGACAATTGCTGCCAGGACCACGAACAGAATCAGTATCTCGCCGCCGCCCATATCAGGCATCCCCTCCAGTGGTCCGCCTTTACGGTTTCCCGGTCAGACGCATGACGGCAGCCGTCATCGAGATGATCCCGGTTCTGATCGTAGGTTCCGGCACAGGAGCAAACAGAGGCGAGTGCAGAGACGGGAGAGGCTTTCCAGTGCGTTCGCTTTCGGCCACGCTCTCCGGATCGACCGCGCCGATTGAAAACATACAGATCGGAACTTTATCCTCGGTACGCCCATATCGGGCGAAATCCTCCCCTCCCATGACCGGCTTGCGTTGGACGACGTTGTCCGCGCCAAAAAGGTCCCCAAACCGCTTCGTTAACCGCGCCGCAAGCTCCGGATCATTATAGAGAGAAGGTGTGTATTCATCCGATACGCTCACCACCGGCAATCGGTCCTCCGGAATCCCGGCGGCGAGGGCAGTCCCACGACTGATTCGCCGAATGCTCTCGATGATCTGATTTCGCACTTCGTCGGTGAAGGACCGCACCGTGAGCTGCAGCTTCACCTCCTCAGGAATGATGTTGTGTTTGGTCCCGCCATGGATCGACCCCACCGTCACCACCGCTGGTTCAGTCGGCTCGATCTCCCGGCTGACAATCGTTTGCAGCGCCAGAATGATTTCAGCGGCCAGCAGCACGGGGTCTTTTGTCTTGTGCGGATAAGCGCCGTGCCCGCCCACACCGCGAACGGTCATATCCACCGAATCGACATTCGCCATGACGTAACCGCCGCCCAGCGCAATCTTCCCGGCCGGCAATTCCGCATTCACGTGCAGCGCGACGGCATAATCCGGCTTCGGAAACCGCTCAAAAAGACCGTCCGCCAGCATCGCTTTCGCGCCGGCACCGCGCTCCTCGGCCGGCTGCGCAATGAAGACGATGGAGCCGCTCCAATCCTCCCTCAACCCTTTTAAGAGGCGCGCCGTGCCCACCCAAACCGCCATATGAACATCGTGCCCGCAGGCATGCATGACCGGCACCTCATTTCCGGCGTCGTCTTGCGTCCGGACCTTGCTGGCGTAGGGCAACCGGGTCTGTTCCTTCACCGGCAAGGCGTCCATATCCGTGCGGACAAGAACAACCGGACCCGGACCGTTTTTCATCACTGCCACCACGCCATGCCCGCCCACATTGGTGGTTACATCGAGTCCGAGCTTCTTCATTTCTTCCGCCAGCCGCCGCGCAGTTTCCTTCTCGTGAAACGAGAGTTCGGGATGGGCATGCAACGTCTCATACAGCTTTTCAAGGGACGAATACTCCTCGTTGACGCGGGCGCGCAGGGCCGCTTCGTCCACTGGCGCCGCGGGGAGTGGGTATGGGAGACTGCACGCAAGCAACCCGCATAGAGTTGTCCAAACGGAGACTTGTCTGTTGATCCGGATCATAAGGGATTCAGTCGAGTTCAGTGTTCATCTTGACGAAGCGCCCGGCACCGGACTGGCCGACTGTTTGGTTCCGTCCTCTACCAGCCCGAAGTGCTGCTCGATCAAGCTGTAGAGATCGTCCATCCGGGCAAAGGTTCCAAAGGTTACGTTCGTTCCTATGATTACTTGAGGAAGGGAACTATTGCTGTAGGTCAGGTAGTTCATTCCGAAAACCGAAACACCTGTTTGGATTTGATGATTGACCCAGCCATCTTCCAGCGCCTGATTCAGCACAGCCTCGCCCACCAGTCCGGCAGCAAATTGTCGAGTTTGATCCAAAGGCGGTGGGGAAAGCGGCTTGAAAACCCAATCCTCGAATTCCTGGAATTTATCGCGATTCCCCCGCCAGACTGCCAGCCCCAGGCGCGCATACTCGCATGCATTGCTGTGAGCCGGCAGCGTCTTGGGCACCAACGGGTTGCACGCGATATCCAAAGGCATTGGAATGCTTACAAAAGCCAACTGATTGGTAAACACAGTCACGGCTTCCTTCAGTTGCGCGTGCATGATCCGGCACCCTTTGCAGGTATAATCGAAGAGGGTAAAACCGACATGGGGCGCGTCCGGACTTCCGAGGACAGGCACCTCTGCCATGTCGAATTGATAACGTCCGTTGTAGATCTGGAAAGCGCGACGGGCGGTTTGATTCGTGACGGCAGGTCCGGCGGGAATCGTGTTCGCCTGCGCCGATTCGGCAATCGCATTGGTGACCGGTCCGGCTACGATTGGTTTGATGACATGGGTGGCTGGCCGGTAGGCCGTTTGCCCGATCACCAGCACCACAATGCCGCCCCATGCCGCGAAGAACAGTTTGCGGGTCAAGCGTGGCGTCAGGTAAACCTGCCTTTCCTTTTCCCAAGGCTTCTCCGGCGCGGGCCGGAAGGGCGCCCTCATCAGGATGGTTGCAGCCAGGACCAAACCACAGCCCTGCGCCGCCAGACAAAACGGGCAAAGGGTCCGGTTTGCCACCAATTGCAAAGCCACAAACCAAAAAGCCGCCGCGATCAGGAGAATCGAACATGGATACAGAATCGCCCAACCCAACCGCTGCCGGGCGGCGGGCATTCCCGGGTCAAGCCAGAGACTCGCCATCAAGATCGCGAGGTAAACTGCCAAAGCCAAAGCACTCACCGGGATTCCAAACCAATAAGCCCACCGACTGTTCAACACCTGCTGGCAGTCCGAAGCGGGGCCGCATCCTGCCACCGGGTCTCCTCCCCAGGAAATCCACATTAAATAGGACGCCAGCGCCGTTGCTAAAACCGCAACAGCCCGGATCGTCCACAGCGCGCCTTTCCGGAGGTGCCCATCGCGGCCTGAAAGTTTTCCTCTGGCTGTCATTGCTTCACTCCGCCTTTTGCCTTTCCGGCGCCGGCTGACGCTCAGTCCGCCGCGGCGGATTCTTGCGGCGGGACGCGTAGAATTCCTTGTGAATCTTCAGCAATCGCCCGAGTTCCCGAATCGGCTCCCGATGGTCCTCAACCCGCAAATCGATGAACCGGTCGTCGATCTTTCCGTATCCGCCCTTCTCACGAACCACCAGCAATGCGGCCGATTGCTGGCCCCGCCGGTCTCCGCCTGCTTCCTGCCCGGCCGCAAGCGCGGCCACCATCCAGTCGGCCAGTTCACCCTCCGCCTGCTGCCGGGCTTTCTGGAAAGCCATCGACATGGCTTTGATGACTTCGGGCCCGGCAAGCAAGTTGCCTTGCACTGCAAAGCCATCCCCCTGCTCGTGTCCGGCCCATTCGTTGCACTCCGAACCGGTAAAGCAGGCCGTGTTGCCTTCGGCATCAATCATACCCACCTGACGCCGTTCGCGGCCTTCGTCGGTGTCGAGAATCAGCTTCAATGTTTTCTCCGCTCCGTTGCCTGCCTCCAAAAGCTTCAATCCCACCGACCCATAGGCCGGGTTTGCATAGGATTGAGTGGCAATCGCACCCACATCGGCCTTTGCCCAGGGGACCACGCTGCCCACCCCAAAATATTTGCTCTGGACAGCCACAGCCAAATCCCCGGTCTCTGCGTCCCGCGCCACAATCGAAAAAGTGGCGACCGGCCGGGCGGCCTTTGCCTCACCCCGGACGGGGGGAAGCATTGGCTGCTGCGGCGGCGGCGCGGTGTTGCAACAAGAAACTCCGGCGAAAACAAGCGCCGAAAAAAGTGCCGTTTCGAGCGGCTTGGCAATCATGAAACTAAGTTGCCCTCAATTGCCCTGGAAAGGCAAAGCCAATTGAAACCTCCTCGCGGCGACAACCGGCACCCAGTCCCCAAAGCCAGGAATGATGAGAGAATTTCAACCGGCAAACGCTACGACCTGCCGGCCAGCTTCTTCACCACTTCTCCACCCACATCGGTCAGGCGAAAATCGCGCCCTTGAAAACGGTAAGTAAGCCTTTCATGATCGAGCCCGAAGAGGTGGAGGATGGTGGCGTGAAAATCGTTCACATGAACCGGATCCTGGGCGATGGCCCACCCCAATTCATCGGTTTCGCCGATTACCTGGCCGCCTTTGATTCCGCCGCCGGCCATCCAAACGCTAAAGGCAAACGGGTGGTGGTCGCGTCCGCTAATCCGGCCGTTGAAACCGGGCCGGTTCTCGCCCAAAGGGGTTCGGCCAAACTCCGAGGCCCAAACCACGAGCGTGCTCTCGAGAAGCCCCCGTTGCTCCAGGTCTTTCAGCAGCGCCGCAATCGGTTGATCCACCACCCGGCAATTGAACTCGAGGTCGGAGTCGAGATCGTTGTGATGGTCCCAGGAAGCGTGATGAATGCTGACGAAGCGGACCCCGCGTTCGATCATTCGCCGGGCCAGCAGGCAGTTCCGGGCAAAGGTCTTGAAGCTTTCCGGGCCACCGCCCCGAATGGTTTTCAACCCGCCAGCATCCCGATTCACGCCGTAGGTTTCCAGGGTGGCCTCCGGCTCCGCGGAAAGATCGGTCAGTTCCGGCGCAGCCACTTGCATGCGCGCGGCCAGCTCATAGGCCGCAATCCGGCTCGAAATCTCCGGATCGCCCACCACTTTGCGCCGAAGCTGGTTCAAGTCTCGCAACGCATCCAGACCGTAATGTCGCATCTCCGCGGTCATTCCCGGCGGATTGTTCAAGTCCTGCACGGGCTCACCCTGGTTGCGAAACATCACACCTTGAAACGTCGAGGGGAGAAAGCCGCTGCCGAACATGGTGTTTCCGCCGCTGGGCGCGCGCCCGGCCGTCAATACCACATAGCCCGGAAGATTCTGCGAGGGACTGCCCAGCGCATAGGCCAGCCACGATCCCACGCTGGGCCGCCCCAGAAGCTGCGACCCGGTATAGATGAGCAATTCACCGGGGTGATGGTTGAATGCCTCCGTGTGCATCGATCGCACAAGCGCAATGTCATCCGCGCACGAGCCGATATGCGGCAACATCGCGGAAAGCTCCATTCCACACTGGCCGTAATGTCGAAACGGATGCGGACTGCCCATCAGAGTCGCCGATTCCTTTTGAATGAACGCGAACCGGACGTTCTTCGTGAACGACTCGGGAAGCTTTTGGCCGTTCAGCTCATTGAGCCTGGGCTTGGGATCGAACAAATCGATCTGGCTCGTCCCTCCCTCCATGTAAATGAAGATGCATTGCCGGGCACGCGGCATGAAATGAGAAGGCCGGGGCTGCGACGGAGATCCCGGAGCCTGCAACACCTTTTCCGCTTCCGCAGCCAATAGCCCGTCCGCTTTGAGAAGCGTCGCCAAAGCCAGGCCGCCGATGCCCCGACTCGTCGATGCCAGGAAGTCCCGTCGAGTCAGTTGAATGATGTCGTCAGGCTGCATAACCAGATTGTCTCGGTTGGCAGGACAGGTCTCACTCGCGAGTGATGAACTCATCCAGGTTGAGAAGCACCTGCGCGACCGTCACCAGCGCCGCGGCTTCGGCGAGGTCGGGCTGGGGCACTTTGCTCTGGACCAAAAGGGTTCGCACCGCTTCCGGACTCGTCTCCGCCAGGTGCAATGCCTGATCAAAAAGCTGCTGCAGCCGGTCCAGTTCGATGGTCGCGGGCCGGCGACCCAGGCAAAGGCGAAAGCCGTATTCCAACCGTTCCCGTGTGCTGACCTGCTCCCGGCGCATTCGTAGTCCGAGCCCGACCGCGCATTCCACAAAAATCGGATGGTTTAGAAGAGTGAG
The DNA here is from genome assembly GCA_964501475.1 of uncultured Verrucomicrobiota bacterium. GTDB lineage: Bacteria > Verrucomicrobiota > Verrucomicrobiia > Limisphaerales > CAZCUL01 > CAZCUL01. The sequence continues at coordinate 8,592 of CAZCUL010000457.1, forward strand.
CGCCTGGAGCGGTGTTGTGGATAATTCGCGGCGCGCGCAACTTTCGCTTGAGTTTGCCTGATCGAAGGTCATCGAAGCCGGGTAGGGCACTGTGCGCTGCCCAAATATATAGAGGCCGCGCCTGTACTTGTCCGCTCCGTCAGAATCGGTCCATTCGAACCCCCCGGCTGAACCCAGCTTCTTGATGTCTTCCTGCATGTAGGGACGAAAGCTGGGCCCACCGATGGCGGCGTTGAGCAAGCCGCCCGCTGACAAACAAAGATCCCGAACGATTTCTGATTCCACCCGGAGACGGGCCTGGCGCGCGCACAGAACGTTTAGTGGATCGCGTTCCTGCAGGTCGGCGCGGGTGTCGGCAGCCTGGCGGTAGGTGGCCGACATTACCATTAGCTTGATTATCGATTTCCGGCTCCAGCCCACGCGGACAAACTCCGTGGCCAGCCAATCGAGCAGTTCCGGATGCGAAGGCTTTTCGCCGCGCACACCAAAATCCTCCGGCGTGTTGACCAGGCCGCGGCCGAAAAGGTGCCGCCAAAACCGATTCACCGCCACCCGCGCGATCAGCGGGTTCGCCGGATCGGCAATCCACCGGGCCAGGTCGAGCCGATTGGCCTGGTCGCGTGCGGCCTGAAACGGGTGAAGAACGCCCGGCACCCCGGGCTGCACCTCGTCCCCGCGCCGCAGGAAATCGCCCCGGATATGAATTTGTGTCCTGGGAGGATCAGACAATTCGGCAAAAGCTTGAGCTTTCCCTCCTTTCGGTTGCGGCAGGTCGATATCTCTCTCTTCCGTGCGATCAAAGAAGGCGTAGAGTTGAAAAAATTCCCGTTGCGAGATGGGATCGTACTTATGGTCGTGGCATTCCGCGCAACCCACAGTCAGCCCAAGCCAGGCCGTCCCAGTCGTGCTGACCCGGTCCACTTTCGCCTTGCAGCGGAATTCCTCGGCGTCGGTCCCATCCTCATGGTTCATGAGCGTGTTCCGATGGAATCCCGTCGCAATCTTCAGTTCCGCCGCTTCGCCCGGCAAGAGGTCTCCAGCGATCTGCTGGATGGTAAACTGGTCGAACGGCAAATCGCGGTTGAAGGAATCGATCACCCAATCGCGGAAGACGTAGGCGTAGGGACGCGGGCGGTCGATCTGGTAACCCGAACTGTCCGCGTAGCGCGCCAGGTCCAGCCAATGCCGGCCCCATCGCTCCCCAAAATGCGGCGAGGCCAGCAGCGAATCCACCAGACGCTCGTAAGCCTCGGGACGTGAATCGGACAGGAAAGCATCCACTGCATTTGGAGCGGGCAACAGGCCGGTCAGGTCAAGATAGAGGCGTCGAATCAAGGTGGTGCGATCTGCTTCGGGCGCGGGGCGGATATCCTCCCGCTCGAGGCGGGCGAGAACAAAGGCGTCCAGGGGGGCTCGCAGCCATGAACTGTCTTTGACCACCGGGAGGCCGGGGCGGCGAGGCGCCTGGAATGCCCAATGACCGTCCGCGCTGCCAGCGCCGCCAGCAGTGGCCGCCCAGGGACAGTTCAGTGCCAAAGCCGCCCAAATGCTGACAACGCGCGCCTTCACCCGGCAAGTCATACGCTCATTCACATTGCTGACGAAAAACACAGCGAATCCATTTAAAGGCTTTTCAGCGTCCGCGTCGAGTCTGCGACTGCTCCCGACAGGATTCGATCCAAACCCCGGCAACTCAGCCACCAGGTTTGGCCTTCTTCGGTGAGAGGCATTGGATGGCTTGCACAATCGAGATCAGACAAACCGTAAAGAGCGGCAGGCAGAGCAAGTAAGTTCCAGCCAGGATCAGACGCCGGAGATCGATCGATTCCCGCGTCCAAATGTCGTGCGCCGCGCCGGCAAAGTGCTTGAGCAATTCTTCACGCGAAAGGTTGGGGTTTTGTTCGGCGTAAACGAGACCATGCGGCGTGTGTTCGGCGCCCACTACCCTGCGTTCTCCGTAGTAATCGCCGGTCCAGGCATAAAGCAAATGTTGGTAGCGGAAGAACGCCGCCACAGCCATCAGCAAGGTCAGCAGGGAAAGAGCCCACCAGATTTTCGCGTGCCGCTTGCTTTTCCATTTGTGCGCGGCAAAAAAGACCAGACCGACCACCACCGCGACCACGAATTGAGCCAGGCGCAACCACACGTTCTCCTCGCTGGCGGAAACGCCCGCCGGCGGCGGAAGCAAAAAACCTCCGATGATCCCGAGCACCCAGATGGCGCCTTGCGCCAGGGCAGCCCATTGCGTCCGGGTTTGCTGAATCCAGTCCGCGTGGC
>CAZCUL010000458.1:0-3834 GCA_964501475.1 uncultured Verrucomicrobiota bacterium
AGGATTTCACGCCCGCTGCCGCAGCTTCGTTCAACCCTGGAATGCAGACAACCTGGAGTGAAGCGGAATCTCGCGCTCATTCCAATCCACGCCCTCTGCCGCTTCACTCCAGGTTATCTACATTCTTTTTCCTGTTCGGCATCGTCTGCTCATCCGGAAAAAAGATGTTTGTCGTCGGCAAAGATGTGGCACTTTACCCGCCACCATCCACCAAGGGAAACCTTGATCTGTTCGCCCTGGCCATCGCCAGACTTGATCCGCCCGAGCAAGCGGCTCGTCAGGGTCAGGCCGGTCATTCGATCCTGCAGTTCCCCATCGACGATCAATTGATCCCCCAATCGCCGCCCATTCTGAACCTCGATTCTATGACCCTTGTATTCGACCGACCACGTTCTCATTTCGTAGGTCCGGTTTCCATTGCCGAACGACAAGCTGACCGACGACGAGGAGCGCGGCAAGAACGCTCGCATTGGAACAGAAACGTCATCGCGCTCCTCGTCGTTCGGTCGAGCGCCTGGTTCGGCTCATACACCGTTGCACCCGCCGATTTCGTCACTGCTTAGGCCTTTTCAGCACCACGGTTGCATGGAGATCACGATTGACCGCAGACACTACTTCCCAGCCATCTTCACCTGCTTTGGTGAGTTCTGGTTGGAGTTCCTCGTAGAGATGGGCAGTTATGACCTTATACTCCCATTGCCGGGCCGCCTGGCGGGCTCCGCAGCAACCGGTCAGCAGCGCGCTGCTGATTCCTGTAATGAGAACCAATCGCGTTAGCGTTTTCATAATGTAACCGTGACTACGAACACCGCGTTGTTTCGTTGTTTCACTGGTTGCAGCCGAACGCAAAGGTCAGCGACGGGAGCCAGCCGCCGGTGGTGTTGGATTTGTCTCTGAGCGAAACGGCTGGCTCCCGTTCGCTGCACCGTCTTGTTGGCCGGTCATTCTTCGCAATTCCACGCGAATCTCATCCCACTCTATTCGGACGCCACCCAGTAGCCGAACACCGGATCCACAGGTGTGCATGAAGCTGACGACGCCATGCTCCCGGAGTTCTCTCATCTGCCGGGAGTCAGTAATCTGCCGGAGAAGCGACAAGACATCTTCAGGTGTTGGGCATGCCCCCTCGATGGAATGGGATCCCTTGTCGGAATGAACAACGGGAAACTCACCCGTGCGCAGTGTCAGTCCATAGGCGCCATCTGCAAGTAGCCTGCGAACCAGGGCGGCCAAATCGAAGTCGCCAGTTGACATGGTCACGATGCTCTTTTCGGCCTACGACGAGTGGAGCGACGGCATGCAGCGAAGCGGAATGTCGTTCGCTCGCACGACTGGGTTAGCGGACAGAAGGTGGTGATTCATCGTTCCACCGCAAGGGCGGCAGCGGCGACCGATGATGAGTTTGTAGTGCTCCCGGGCTTCGAGTGGATCGTTCATGGAGTCTGCCTTTTGATCAGCTGTTGCATTCGAAAATAATTAGCCTTACTTTCTTCCAGCCAGGGGACTAAGCGCGGATCGTCTTTATCAGCCCACGCCTTATTTGTGAGCGCATAATGAGCTAAAAAGTCCGGTGCATCCGGGGTTTTAAAACGGGTGTCGGTGACGTGCGTTTTCTTCGAAAGCACAGGCAGCAAGATCGTCCCAGAAGAGAAATAATGTTTGATAACCTTGGTGATTATCACAGAGCGTAAAGGCTGTGCCGCCTTATTTTCTGGAAACCAGAATCGTACGAATTCCGCCTCTAAAGGAACACATTTATTTTGAACGTTGGTCCGCGATAGCACTCGAAAGCGTGCCTCGACGAAATCTTGAGGCGTTACAAACTCGATTTGCCCACAGCAATCTCGATCTGCAATCGATTCGTAGCGGGTCTTGTATGAGAATGCTTCGGGTGAAGCAACTAAAAGCCACGGGGGAATAAGCTGAGGGGGTGGATTCGAGATCAATCCACACGCTAGCGCGCTCATCCACGCAACCCGGGCACTGTCGAATAGTGACACTGGCTCCCGCAATGTATCCACTCCTCCGATGTCGCCATCAAATTTATACTGGCCATTGGTAACAATGACGTTGTCGGGAACACGCAAGCCTGTCTTATACTGATCTACCTGATACTTCGCGAGCGGAAAGTTGGCGTAAAGTGTGTAGGTGTAATTGCCGTCAAATGTCGTTTCCTGCTCCGTCTTCTTGTGATCGTCAATATACCTTACGTTCCATTTCGAGTAATCCGTTGCTAATGCAAATCGCCCATCGAACGAGTTTATGACGGCTCCATCAGTTGCATAGTTGGTGTAGGAAGCGGTCCCTTCGATATGAAGTGTGAAATCCGCGATCTCGTCTTTGTGAGACTGAACCGAAGGGATCGCAGCGCGATCTTCCAATTGTTTCTCTTCGCATCCACAAAGAAGGGGAAGCGCCGCAAGGATCAGAAATGCTCTCATATGCTCTTTTCGGCCAACGTCCAAGCTCAGGCACGCCGGGCCTGCGGCTCAAGGCGACAAGACCAGCGCTCACCGGCGTTGCCTGGAGCGCCTGGTTCGGTGATCTGCGGCTCTGGTTCTCGTGTCACCACGAAACTCTACCCATGGATTTCGCGGATGGCACGGATAAACCCCAAGCCAACCTGTCGGCAATCTGTATCCGTGAAATCCGCGCCATCCGTGGTCCAATCGGCTGGGGCTGTCCATGTCCGCCGCAATCGATCCTGCTGCGGTGGTCAGAACAAGTCTGGCCCTCCAATCCGCCTCCATCAAACCTACGTCCGTGGCGAATCGTATTCACCGACCAAGATCACCGACCGCCGTAAACCCATGCTGTCTGGCCCACTCCCAAACAACACGGTCTTCGGCCTCCTTGAGGCCGACTGTCTTGATGTGTGTGGAGTCGGGAAACAAATCAGCGATCCGCTGAACGATCCTGTCCGAGACGTTCTCATCCAGAAGCAGCTTCACGCGGGGGCGACGAAAAGTTTCCGTTCGCGATCCGCCGCAAACGCCAGGCATGCCTTAATGTCCTCGTGCGTGAGCTCGGAAAAATCCTGGAGAATCTCGTCCTCGGTCATTCCAGCCGCAAGATATTCGCGGATGTCTTGAACCGTAATGCGCATACCGCGAATACACGGCTTGCCGCTACGCTTGCCTGGCTCAATCGTGATTATCTTCGTATAGTCCACGTGGCGATGCTAATTCTGCGGTCTCGGCTGGTCAATGTTTCGCTCTCGACGCAACGAGGCCGAACGCAAAGGTGACCGATGGCGAGGAGCGCGCCAAGTGTGCCCGAATGGAAGGAGCGGCGTCACCGCGCTCCTCGCCATTCGGTCGAGCGTCTGGTTCGGCGGTACGAACATCATGGCTTAGGGCGCTTCAAGATGACGATCGTCTTGGGATAGTTGCTCGCGTCGGCAGGCAGCGTCGTCGAAGATACGATGACATAGCCCTGGGCACCAGCCTCGTTGAGGAGTCGTTCAAACTCTGCCCGCTCGGGCTGCCGAGTCGATCCCTCAACTACTCGATACTCCCAACCGCGAGCAGTGCCAGGGGAGGTCGCGCATCCCGCCAATGTGAGCAGTGCTACCGCCACTGCTGTTTGAAACACTTTCAATGTTGTTTTCATGCGTGAGGTTGATGAGTCTCCGCCGAACCTGAAGTGAAGCGGAGCGACGCCTCCGTTGCAATCCCGCCTCCCCCCCCGCTTCACTTCACGTTATCTACATTCCTTTTCCTGTTAGGCGGTATCCTCATTTTCCCTTGGGTTCCCATAGCTCGATGCGGTTGCCTTCCGGGTCCATGATCCAAGCCCAGCGCCCGTAATCGTAATCCTCGACCTTCTCAATCT
>CAZCUL010000459.1:0-29160 GCA_964501475.1 uncultured Verrucomicrobiota bacterium
TAACCACGGGTGGTGGAAGTTGCGAGCGCGCCTTACAACGTCGCACATCGCTGCGGCTGGTCTTCGACACAGCCGCGCTCCGAAAATGGCCGGAGGTAAGGCTTGTAATCGGCGGCTGATTCGTCATGCTGCGAAAACGCACATCCTCCCACCACATCGCCCACGAGGGCTTCCTGAAGGAATCTGAGCTTTTATATTCAAATGAAATATGGGATGGCAGCCGCGGGCGCCCTGGTCTTGTCCTTCTTGACCTGTTCCTTATCCCTCCGTGCCGCCGACCGGTTTTGGATTGATACGACCGGCGGAAATTTCACTGATAAAGGCAATTGGTCGGGCGGAATTGTTCCCGGCATGGCTGACAATGCCAACTTCAACCTGGGCATTCCTCCGTACGCTGTGTCGTTCACCAGCTCCGTGACGAATGCCAACGCGTTTTGCAACTTCACTAACGGGTTGGTGACGTTCAACATCGGCGCCGCCAACCGCTGGCGGCTCACCAACAGCTTCGTTGTGGGCCGGAGGGGCAGCACAACGATAGTTTCCCTGACCACCGGCACTCTTGTCGTGACCAACTCGGCTGGAACCGCTCGGCTGATCGCAGGGCAGAATGGCAAAGGCACGTTTATTCTAAGTGGCGGCACGATAGCGACCGATCAGCTTTACGCCACCAACGTGTCCGCTGGTGTAATCAACTCTGTCTTCGGCTTTGGCCATGGCACGCTGACCATCAACAAAGGGTCGGTCATCAAAACCGAGAACAGCGATTTCCAGATCGGCGCTTCGTCCAACCGGACTGCGACCCTCAACATTCTGGGCGGCACGAATATCTTCAACACCGGCAGTGCTGTCGCCACGGTGCTGGGTGGTGCCGCAAATCTGACTTCGATCGTCAACGTCACCGGTTTGGGCACCATATGGGCGAATACGGGCCGTCTCGAGATTGGTCGGAACAGTGATAACAATCGATTGTTGATTACTGACGGCGCGCGGGTGACGAACACGTATGCGAACATTGGGAATACTTTCAGCCAGAGCAATCTCGTGGCTGTGTCGGGCGATGGGTCATTCTGGACCAACGACATAATCAGCGTCGGGGCCGGTTTTTCCAGTGGAAACCGGCTGGTAATAACCAATGGCGGCATTGTGGACGGGCACACAATCTTGGTCGGGAATGGCGGCCATTTTAATCGAGCTGTTATAGCGGGAAACGCTTCTTCTAGGGCTGCCGTGTTTCTCGGAGTCGGCTTATCGGGAGGAGCGTCAAATTCATTGTTGGTTACTGAAGGAGCCCAGATCTTCAGTGGCCACATGTCTATCGGGGAGGATCCTGGGAGTGCGGGAAATCACGTCACAGTGGATGGGGCAAACACATTCTGCCGAGTTGCTGACGATCTGACTAACGGACATTTCGGAGATTATAACAGCTTGCGCATTACCAACGGCGGCCGGGTGACAAACAATGCTGGGCTGGTGGGCTCGTGGGGTAATAGCAATATAGCCATTGTCGTTGGCCCCAACTCGCACTGGATTAACCGTACTGACCTAAATATTGGTTCTTTCGGGGATTTCAATACCCTTTGCGTCCTGAGCGGCGGAATGGTGGCCAGCGATCAAGCTTACATAGGCGGTGGATATGCATGGGGCAATTCGGTTCTGGTCTCAGGCATCGGTTCACGCTGGACTAACGTGAACGCGCTCATAATTGGCCATGCGGGGGGGTTCAACAGTCTGACGATCAGCAATGGAGGAACCGTGATAGCGAGCGATGCCATCCTGGGTTTTGGTGTCTTCTCCAGCAGCAACATAGCCATAATCACAGGAGCAAATTCCCTCTGGAAGATCAGTGAGCGTCTTTCTATTGGCGTGAACGGTTCGTTTAACACACTTAGGCTGAGCAGCGGAGCAACAGTTATAGCTGAGACCGCGGTCATAGGTTCCAGCGTCCACACAGGTTCCACGAACAATCGTATCATCAACAATGGCGGCAGCCTGCTGCTGACCAACTCCGGATTCGGAAGCTTGGGGATTGACGATGGCACCAACCGGCTCGAGTCGGGGCTGATTGATGTGGATCGGTTGATAATGACTGAAACAAGCGGTGTGTTCGAGTTTAACGGCGGCAAGCTGGTTACTCGTCGGGGGACTATTGCCAACTCCCAACCGTTCGTTGTCGGAGCGAGCGGTTCCGTTCCAGCCATTTGGGATGTGCGTGAAGGCATGAGCAAGGTGATCGTTAGCTCCGCCCTGACTATCGGCCAGAGCGTCGCCGGCTGCCAGTTGCTTGTCACTAATGGCCAGACTCTCCAATGCGACCCATCTCCGCTGTCAATCCTGGGCGGACAGGTAGCTGCGTCAAACACACTGGCGGTAATCTCCGGCACGGGTTCGTACTGGATCAACGCGTCCGACCTGCGAGTGGGGAACTTCAGCGCCCGCAATCGGATGATGATCAGTGGTGGCGCCTCAGTCAAAAATCGCAATGGCTCGATAGGTCATTTTTCGAGCAGCGAGAGCAACGAGGTCACTGTAACAGGGTCTAGTTCGTTCTGGCGGAATGACGCGGATTTGCAGGTTGGCTGCAGTGGCGCTGGGAATCGGCTGGTGATTGCTAATAGTGGCGCCGTATTGGCCAATAACGTCTATGTTGGGCTGAACTCCGGTTCCAGCAACAATGTCCTTGATGTAGGTAGTGGGGCCAAACTGATAGTAACCAATGCTGGAGGAACCAGCACGCTGGACGTGCGGCGCGGCCAGTTTAATCTGAATGCCGGCAATGTCCTGGCCGACCGATTAGTCGCTACCCTTGGCGAGGGAAGTGTCATCAACTTTCCTGCCGGGCTCTTGAGCGTTGGCAGTTCGAGCATCAGCAATAACCAACCCTTCGCCGTAGCAAATGGAACCAGCGAAGCCAGGCTCGTTCTGATGGGCAACGACACGCACCGATTTGGCGAGGGCATCATCATCCGGGGCCGTGGAACCCTCGCAGGAAACGGGACGATCACAGGCGGCCTCACAGTGGAGAATGGAGGCACATTGTCTCCGGGGCAGTCTGTCGGCGAATTGTTTCTAAGCCAGTCGCCAGTGCTGCAAGGGACGACTGTGATGGAAATCAGCAGGAACGGTTTATTCTTAACCAACGACCAGGTTCAGGTCGCAGGCCCCTTGACCTACGGCGGAAGGTTGACCGTCACCAGGATTGGCGCCACTGCATTAAGCGGGGGAGATCGATTTCGGCTCTTTAGCGCCAGCGGATACTCCGGCTCCTTTTCCCCGATCACACTGCCGAGTTTGCCGGCGGGTCTTTCATGGACGAACAGGCTGTTGCTGGATGGTTCCATTGAAGTCGTCAATCGGCTCAAGATTGCGAGCATAGAATTGTTGAATGGCAATGTGGTTATCCGCGGGACGGGTGGTGCGCCGAATGGCGACTATTACGTGCTGCGTGCAATCAACGTCGCCCTGCCGCTGGCAAGCTGGTCGAGAATTTCCACCAATCAATTCGATGGCAGTGGCGGGTTTATGTTCAGCAGGGCGGTCGATCCAGGGATTCCAGAACAATTCTTCACCGTGCAATTGCCGTGAGCCCAAGCCACATCAACACTCGGCTAACTCGGCGAAACAAATCAAAGCCGGAGCAAAGCAGCATCGAGGAATTTCGCGGTCTGGACAGCGCAATTCCCGCGCTGGTCTCGAGAAACTGCCACGTCCGCGTCATCCCGAAATCGCGACTCAATTAACGTTGCTGTGACCAAGCATTCCGTTCATGATGGGCCACTCACATCCGCTGGGGCCCCTGCATGACAGGCTGTTGGAGCGCATCTGAGTAACAAACTCCATGCAAAGCAGCACGCAAGTGTCGCACGCAGCCAGGTCTCAGATCATCTGGGCCTCGCAAGCTCTGAAAGGAACCCTCCCATGAAACGCAATCACCTGATCGTAATCGCCATTGTATTTACACTTCTGGCTGGAACAAGCCACTCGCGCGCCCAAGGCACGGCCTTCACTTATCAAGGTTGGCTCACTGATAATGGCGCGCCGGCCAATGGCGCGTACAACCTGCGATTCACCCTTTACGACGCGCTCACCGGTGGCATCGCCATAGGCGGGCCGCTTACCATCGCCCCGATCAGCGTGAGCAATGGACTGTTCACGGTGAAACTGGATTTCAGTGCCGACATGTTCAACGGCGCCAACCGCTGGCTGGGCATTGCAGTGCGCACAAACGGGGGTACGATGATTTACCAGACGCTCAGCCCGCGCCAGCAATTGACCGCCATACCGTACGCCGTGCGGGCGGCGAATTTCAGCGGCGACATCTCCAGTGCGCAACTCCCGGCCAATGTTGCCCGGCTCGACATAAATCAAACTTTTGCGAGCGCCAACACTTTCCCCAATGCGGCCAACAGCTTTGTCGGCAGACTTTTCGCCGACATTGGCTCCGCTGCCGCACCAGGCCTCGCATTTAATGGCGATGCGCGTACGGGTCTTTTCCGTCCAGCGACCGATCAACTTGCCGTTTCCACCAAAGGAACGGAACGGATGCGAATTGACAATTCCGGCAAAGTCGGCATCGGCACGACCAGCCCGCTGGCGGACCTGCACATTCGCGGCAGTGGCACCACTGGGATGCTGGCCATCACGCCCGATGCATCCGATTCGCAGTCCCAAATCCTCCTGGCCGAAAACACTTCCGCTTCGCTGGGATTCATCCTCCGTTACGCCGGCGATGTGTCCGGCAATCCGCTCTATTTCATTCCGCTGAACTCCGGTGCGAGCGAAGGGCCGCCCGTGCTCACGCTGGAACGTAATACCGGCGACGTGGGCATCGGCACCGCGTCGCCCACGGCCAAACTTGACGTTCGCGGTAACATCAGCACCACCGGCAGCATCACCGTGCCCGCCACGACGCGTTACTATTCGATCTCCCCGGCCGCTTTCACTTCGGAATACCACTTGAACGGGGCTCACACGGAATGGGCTTTTTTGGGGGCTTTTGGGGGATTCTTCTTATTAGCTAAAGCAGGCGGGGAAATTGTTGGATTCAGAGCTCCCGTGAATCTGCCACACGGGGCGGTGGTCACGCGTTTCCAAGCAACCGTAGGCGACAGTTCAGCGGAGGAGGAAATCACCGTTCGCCTCAACCGGTTAAGTCTCAACGATGGGAATGTTTCCAGCATGGCAGAGGTCGTATCACTTGCCATTCCCCAAGTCACAGTCCTTGTGGATACAACCATCACCGGTGCAACCATCGCCAACAACACATATGCCTATATGGTCCAGGCATTTTGGAGAGTCCCGAACGACGGTCAGATTGGCATTAGCGGTATCCGGATCGATTACACCGTCACCTCTCCGTTGCCGTGAACCCTCAACCACAGAGCTAAACCATGAAAAAGAGAATCATCGTCGCCGCAATCGCATCGCTGAGTCTGCTGGCCAGCGCACACCGGGGCGTGGCCCAAACCACCGCCTTCACCTATCAGGGCCGGCTGGGCGACAACGGTGTGCCTGCCAATGGAACCTATGACTTTCAATTCACCCTCAGCATACCGGCGGGACCACCCGACACGTTCTTCCTGGTTCGAGGGCCACGCATAGCGGAAGACGTGGCGGTGAGTAACGGCCTGTTCACTACCGAAGTGGATTTTGGCACAGGAGCGTTTCAGGGCACGGACCTCTACTTGGGCATCTCTGTGCGCGCCGGAGCGAGCACGGGCGCGTTCTCTCTTCTGTCCCCGCTTCACCGGATCACGTCTGCGCCGTATGCCATATTTTCTGCCAATGCCAGTCAAGCCGCTAGCGCCGGCACGGCCAATGCCGTCGCGCCTAATGCAGTTGGCAATGTCGGACTGCAGAATTCCTCAGTGAATTCTTCCAAGATTGCCGACGGCAGCATCACAGCCAGCGATCTTAGTTTGTCGCTGCTGAACGACACGTTCTGGCGATTGGATGGCAACGGCGGCACAACAGCGGGCACGCACTTCCTCGGCACGACCGACAACCAAGCCTTCGAACTTAAGGTCAATGGCACTCGTGCACTGCGGCTGGAGCCGAATACGAACGGTGCGCCCAATGTCATCGGGGGTTCACCGAATAACTTAGTGGGGGCGAGCGTAGTGGGCGCGACCATCGGTGGCGGGGGCGCATTGAATTATTTCGGCATGGCCTACACTAACCGCGTGGAGGGACACTTTGGCACTATATCGGGCGGTAGGGGAAACACTATTCAGACCAGTGACTCCGCCACGATCGGAGGGGGCGTCGAAAACACGATCCAGATCGGCGCTAACTGGGCGACTATCGGCGGGGGTATACAAAACACGATCCAGCCGGGCGCCGCCTTCGCTACCATCGGAGGGGGCGTCGAAAACACGATTCAGCGCGGCGCCGATAATGCGATCATCAGTGGGGGTTACTTTAACATAATTCAGACCAACTCCGACTCTGCGACCATCGGAGGGGGTTTATTTAACACGATTCAGACTAACTCCGACTCTGCGACCATCGGCGGGGGCAGCGTGAACACGATTCAGACCAACTCCCACGAGGCTACTATCGGAGGGGGTTTATTTAACACAATTCAGACCAGCTCCGACTTCGCGACCATTCCGGGTGGTCGGGCGAACAGCGCCACCAACTACGCCTTCGCCGCCGGTCGCCGCGCCAAGGCCAACCACACTGGCGCGTTTGTCTGGGCTGACTCGACCGACGCTGATTTTGCTTCCAGCCTATCGAATCAATTCAACGTGCGCGCCTCCGGCGGGGTCCGCTTCAGCGATGACACACCGGCGTTGTCTTTCGGCAGCAGTACCCGGCAAATGATTAACCTCTTTGGCAAGGAGTACGCCATCGGCGTCCAAAGCGGCGCCACGTATTTCCGGACCGCGAGCCGTTTCTCATGGTTTCGGGGCGGCGGTCATAAGAACGGGGCAGACGATCCCGGCGCCGGCGGCTCGATCCTGATGTCGCTGGACACCAGCGGGCTGACCGTGAATGGGACGTTTGTCAGCGCCAGTGATCGGAACACGAAAGAGAATTTCCGGCGCGTCGATCCGCGCGCGGTGCTCGAGAAGGTCGCGCAGTTGGCGATCACGGAATGGAATTACAAAGAGGACCAAAGCAGCCGTCACATCGGCCCAGTCGCGCAGGATTTCCACGCTGCTTTCAACGTCGGCCCGGACGACAAACACATCACCATGGTGGACGCCGACGGCGTGGCGCTGGCGGCGATCCAGGGCTTGAATCAGAAGGTGGAGGAACGCGAAGCATCCCTTCGCGAGGAACTTCAACGCCGAGACGCGGAGAATGCCGAGTTGAAACGACGGCTCGAAGCCCTGGAAAAACTCATTCACCATCAGAAATCAAATTAGAAGATCATTATGAGAACCCACTGCACCGCAACCACGCTCGCTCTCTTGTGTCTCGCAGCCCTTCACCATCAACTCTCAACCCTTCACGCCCAAGCCCCCGCCTTCACTTACCAGGGCCGGCTGACGGAGAACGGGAGCCCGGCCAGCGGTCTGTATGATTTGCGATTTACGATTTTCAATTTGGGCGGCAGTGCCGTGGCCGGGCCGCAGACCAATTCCGCCGTTGCCGTCAGCAACGGCGTGTTCACTGTCATGCTGGACTTCGGGAGCGTGCCGTTCGATGGCTCGGCCCGCTGGCTTGAAATTGGCGTGCGCCCCAATGGCAGCGCGGGCGCTTACCAAACGTTGAGTCCACGCCAGCCGCTCACGCCGGCGCCTTACGCCATCCACGCCGCCACCGCAGCGAACGCGGCCACAGCCAATGCCGCCACGATGGCCAATGCCACGCCGTGGAGCGGCTTGACCGGCCTGCCTTCCGGCTTTGCCGATGCGATAGACAATGACACCACTTACGCCGCTGGCATCGGACTGAGCCTTGCCGACACGACCTTCAGGCTGGACACCAACTTCACCGACGGACAGTAATGGCGGCTCGCGGCCAACAGCGGCACTACTCCGGGCACGCACTTTCTTGGCACCTCGGATAACCAGCCGCTGGAATTCAAGGTGAACGGAGTCCGGGCGCTTCGTCTTCAACCCCATACCGGGGGCGCTCCCAGCTTGATCGCGGGCGACTCGGGTAATTCTATCGCGGGATCGCCCGGCGCAAGCATCGCCGGCGGATTCGCCAACATCATTGAGGCGAACGCTAATTTCGGTGTGATTGGCGGCGGGCGAGCGAATGCGATTCACACCGACGCCGAGTACGCGACTATCGGCGGGGGTGTCTTCAACACGATTCAGCCCAAGGCCTATGCGGCGACTATCGGCGGGGGTTACGGCAACACGATTCAGACCAACGCCGAAAGGGCGACTATCGGCGGAGGTGCCTCCAACACGATTCAGCCCTACGCCCAAGTGGCGACTATCGGCGGGGGTAACGGCAACACGATTCGGACCGATGCCGATTACGCGACCATTCCGGGTGGTCTGCAGAACAGCGCCACAAACTATGCTTTCGCCGCTGGACGCCGTGCTAAAGCCAATCATACTGGCGCGTTTGTCTGGGCTGACTCGACCGACGCTGATTTCGCTTCCACGGTTCCGAACCAATTCAACGTGCGCGCCTCCGGTGGGGTTCGCTTCAGCGCCAATCTGAATGTGGGAGGGCTGTTCGTCCTCTCGAACAGCGTGGTGTCTCCAAAACAAGGCGAAACGCTCGTTCCCACCACGAGCATTCTGACATTAAAGCCGGCTGAGGCGGTGACGTTGCACGCGAGCATTCCCATCAGCACCAACGTCCCTGCCGGAACGATTCTGATTCTCAAGGGCAATAACGACGCGTTCACCGTCCGCATCGACGAGTCTACCGCTGTGCGTCTCGGCGCCGCCAGCCGCACGCTTGGTCAGAACGATACGCTGACGATGCTGTATGACGGCGCCCATTGGATGGAGTTGTCATTCGTCAACAACTAAACTGGTTATGTGAGAGGAAGCAGGCGCCAAGTGGTGGGCCAAGAATGTTCTCGTGCCGATTGCCGTCGCAGTGGTCGGCGCAGGCGGGATCACCGCGCTCGTGAAGTTTCGGGGCAAATCGGACCAGATGCCCGCCCGAGTTCCGGGGGTGGAGTTGCGCTCAAATTCATCGCCACGTGGTGCAGAGGCGCCAAAGGGCGGCATCGGTTATCGATTCACTGCCAAAGACGAAGTTATTACTGAATCGAATCGTTACCTTCGTATTCCAGCGGTCGCCCATGTGAGCGGCATTGATAAAGGCCAATGCCTTGATTCTCATTGCCCGTGCCGGCGACAAAGTGCGGCCTGGGAGAACGTCAGTCTTTCCAGCCTCCGGGCCCGGCTCACTGCCGACGACATCCTTCTGGATAAGCCGCTGACTCCGGCACGCAGTGGTCAATTCGATTACGCGGGGCGGCGCTTCTCTGTAACGTATGTCTCCGATCCTTCGGTCGCTCGGGACGGTGTTTTGGTTACGATTCGCCCGCTGGAGTGACGGCTTCCTTGATTCTCCATGAAGGTTTGGCCCTCTGCCAACCGGGACCCATTGTCAAGTGCGCGCGAAAGTTTCCGGCGTGATGCCGAAACCAACATGTCAAAGTGTGCTCCTCTTTCCTATCTGTTGAACAACACATCAATCTTCTTCCGCACTTCTTCGCTCATTCGGATTAACGGCGGCCACGGCCTTTTGAATCCTTCACCGGCGAGCTTGCGAGTGGCGTCAATTCCCAGCTTCGTTCCCATCGCGATTTCTGAGGTTGCATGGTCCAGAACGTCGGCTGGCCCTTTCGTGAAAATGGAATCGCGCTGGGGGTCTGTGTTTGCACAGAGGCGGAAAAGCACTTCGCTGGTGTTGTGCACGTTGGTGGCCGTGCGCAAGCACTCGTCGTCCACCCCCCCCACAATGTATTTGGTCCCGCAGTCGCGGGATCATCTGCCCCATGCCCCAGAGGCCGTGCATTGGTGGCCGTCCGCAAGGACTTTGTAGGCTTGCATCGGGTAGGTCTTGCGTCTTCTCACGAAGCCAAGGATTCATTTGTGGTTTCCAACTGCCATAGCGCATTCACTGGCACGGCATGAAGGTTTGGCCCAAATGCCACACTGGTTGAACCCGTGTAGAGGAGAATGCCCTGCAGAAATCTCTTCCCGGTTTGTTCGCTCAAATGCCGCAAGCCTTTGAAGTCGTCGCTCGTTGGGCTGGCCGTCTTCTTCACTTCGATTCCCACCAACCGCCCTCGCGCATCTTCCAACACGAAATCCACTTCCTGTTGAGTGTGCGTCCGGTAATGAAAAAGACTGGGCCGCGTCCCGCTCCAGGAGATTTGCTTCGTCAACTCGCCCGCCACGAAACATTCCAATGCCGCGCCCGTCATCAGGTCGTCCGCTTGCAACCGCGCCGCGTCCAGCCCGAGAAGGTGGCAGAGCAGCCCCGTGTCGCCCAGCAACACCTTGGGCGTCTTGACCAGCCGCAGACCAAGATTCGCGTGCCACGGCGGCAGTGCTCGCACCAGAAACGTCGCTTCAAATAACGCCCAATAGCGTTGCAGCGTCGTCTGCGGCATCGCCGCGTCCCGCGACAGGTCGGCGAAGTTCAGCAGGCCCATCGCGCGCGATGCGGCCAACCGCAACAAGCGCGGCAGATCTCGCAAGCCCGACACGTTGGCGAGGTCGCGCACGTCGCGTTCGAGGATCGTCGTGATGTAAGAGCCGAACCATGCCTGCCGCCGCGCGGCGCCGGTGCGCGTCAGCACTTCGGGATAGCCGCCCGTCGCAATCCGCTCCGCGAGCGATGGCCAACCAGTATCGGTGAATTTCCCCGGCTTAAATTCACGTGCGAAGCAGGCATCCACGAATCCTTCGCGGCGACCGGTAATTTCGCCTTGGGAGAATGGCCAGAGCGTCAGCACCTCCATGCGTCCCGCAAGCGACTCGGAAAGTTTAGGCAGCACCAGCGCCTGGGCCGAGCCAGTGAGAAGAAAGCGCCCTGGCTTTCGTTTAGCGTCCACGCTGCGCTTGATGGCGCGGAACAACTCCGGCACGCGCTGCACCTCATCGAGAATGACGCGCTCCGGCAGCCCAGTGACAAAACCATCCGGGTCGCTCTGCGCGGCGGCCAGCGTTGCGGCCTCGTCCAGCGTAAAGTAGTCCGCGTCGTAACGATCGTCCCGCAGGGCCTGGGCCAGCGTGGATTTGCCCGCCTGCCGCGGCCCTTGGAGATACACGACCGGTGTGTCCCGCAACGCGTCCAGGATCTGTGAAGTAAGATTCCGCCGCTTCATGGTGGATATTCAACCAGATAGTGGTGGATTTTCAACCACCATTTCCGCTCGGGAAATTCCAACGGGATTTCGCTATGAGCGCGAAACCGCGCGCGCCGCGATTGAATGCCCCAACGTTAGGGCTGATCAGTGAGCAATGTTTCCCTCAGCCTGGTTCAATGTGTCCCTGACCTGCACCAGCACGGCGGTATCGGCGCTCTTGGTTCCGTGCAATGAGTGAACTGAGGAAGCCAGCAGGTACGACCGCCACTCAGCGCTTGCGGCATAGGCATTCTCGAAGATCGCAGCCGGAAACTTGATGTCGTGCGGATCGAGCGAAGCTTTGACGCAAATGAAGCTGCGCGCTGTTTGCATGAAAGCTGCATGATTGTTCTCGTTACCCAGAAGCTCGAAGGCAATACGACATGCCTGATCGCTCGCTTCCCGTTCGCCTGGCTTTGGTTCAAAATGATCTCTTGCTTTGAAGGGCAGCAATTCGAACACATCGCGAAGCGTGCCCGTGGTCTTGCCGGCGGCGTTTTTCAGATCGAGCAGGCTCATGTCGCGCAAGTTTCCCTCTTTGCTGACATGCCGGACATAAAAGTCACCGATCACACCTGCAGCCTGGAGCACGTTGAGCAACTTTGTTTGCGGGTCATCGACGAGATCGAATCCATATCGGAGCGCGTTGGTCGTCGTGACGGCGTGAATTTGGGCGCCGAGCATTCCGCCGCCAATCTTGTGACGGAAGACGGAATCAGCTGCGGCCAGGCTGATGGCATCCCAGACGGCGCCCGCCTTCACTCTCGTGGAAAGCAATTGAGAACAGATCAGTTCGCCGGCTTCGTCCGCGTTGCCGGCGCGAAGGAGTTTGTAGAGTTCCAACGTTGCGGACTTGTCGCTGTCGGCACTGGTCCAATCACCAGGGAGACGAGACAGCGTCTGCTTCGCCCGTTCGAGGTTGGGCGCGTAAGTCTTGTCTCCCTTGTAGCCGCCGATGTAACGGGTCACGTATCGCAATGCCACTTCCGCGTGCTGCCAGCCCATGACCCAAGGCTCGCAAGCTGTTGGCGAGAGCAATCGCTGGGTGGCCGAGATTGTCGCCAATGTTTCTCGGGGCGAATTCCCAGAGCCGATGCATGACGTATCGCGCTCCGCGGTCGCGGGCCAGGGCGAGGGCTGCCCGTTCCACTCCAACCTTGTCGGCCTTGAGCATCGCTTCACGGAAGAGGTCAGCGGCCTGAGCTGGACCCGGCAACTGACCCTTGAAAGGTTTGAGCGCAGGCTTTGTCGCCGCTCCGATCTCGGATTCCTGCTTGATGCGGTTGAGCACCCAAAACAACGGGAGGAGCCGTTCCTCGACACGGGCATCGCTGCTGATGCGATGCGCTCCATAGACCTGGGCAACCTGATGTGGATCGCCATTCTCGACCGCTGCCAGGAACAGGACTGTGACGAATTGTCGATACGATAACCCGGCTTTGACTTCCCTGGCGAAGACCGGAACACATTGCTCGCGTGACGTGGTGCGGAGCAACTGGAGTAACCGATCAGTCTCCGGTCCGAAGATCACGTCGTCTGGATTGATCCGAGTGTCGCCCGCTGCCGTGTGACCAAGCGGTGCGAGAAAGCTCAAGTCAGCGGCGCACGCCGTTGCCATGACGGAAGACGCGCTGATGAAGCGGCGGCGGTTGATTCTTTGCATGTGAAGAGAATGCCCGTTTGCCGAGATTCCGTTCAATCAACTAGCTGTAAGAATTTTGTAAAACGGCTCACTATCAAAGAACCATGTGTTCTTGTCTCAACCACCCTGGACGGCTAAGGTCGGGTCAATCTGCAAAAACAAATTCCAAAACGTCCATCACGCCTGCCATGAACCACCTGCTGAAAGACCGCTTTCATATCACCATCGCTGTCTTCACCTCGTGCATCGCCTTGCTTGGATGTGCGTCGCAGTCATCCAGTCCCGCAGGCGCCCGCGACGCTTCGGCCAACGACTGGATCTATTCCCGGACCATCATTCTCGACACCACGGCATCTGGCGCTAACGTGACGGAGGACGTTGAGAAGTATCCGCTGGCCGTCCTGTTCGACCAGAGCCGCTTCGACTTCAGTCAGGCTCAAGCAAATGGAGCCGACATCCGCTTCTTCGACTCCGCAGGCAAAGCCTTGCCCCACGCCATCGAGCTGTGGGACAAGGAGTCTGAGTCTGCCGCCATCTGGGTATTGCTCGATGCCGTCAAAGGCAACAGCAAAGACCAATCGATTGTAATGAAGTGGGGTCATTCGAGCGCGCCGGACATCAGCGATTCCAAGGCAGTGTTCGGGAGGGAAAACGGCTTCGTCGGCGTCTGGCACCTCGATGAAGACGGAAACACCAACGCCGCCGGGTTCAAGGATTCCAGCGACCACGAAGCGCACGGCACCGGCGTGGACATGATTCCGGGATCGCGAGTGGATGCGCGCATTGGCAAGGGCGCGCATCTGAACAATCCGAGCGGGCAGGAAACCGCGCGCTGGATTCGCGTCTCGGGCGAGAAAGCCGCGCAGTTCAACCCCGGCACGAATGCGCCCATCACCGTTTCGATCTGGGCGCGCGGCCATTCATATCCCATCCGCAGCTACGAAACGATGATCTCGAAAGGCGACACCTCCTGGACGTTGCAGCGCGTGCAGTATTCCAGCGGTCAAGGTTACCAATGCTGTGTGCGGACGCCTGGCTACCACTTGTGCGCTTACAATTTCGCCGGGCAAGGACTGGTCACGAACGAGTGGCTGCACTTCATGGTGGTGCTGGAGGAGCCGGGCATGAAGCTCTACATCAATGGCCAGTTGAACGCGTCGCAATCCGCCGGCCCCTGGAACAAGGGCGCTCACGATCTCGGCATCGGCAACCAGACGCAGAACCTCCGTGGCCGGCGCCAGTGGGACGGCATTCTGGACGAGGCCCGCGTGATGCAAGCCGCCCGCAGCCCGGGCTGGGCGAAACTCGATTACGAGAGCCAGCGGGAGTCGCCGACACTTCTTAAGTTTGGTGAGATTCGGACAGGGAGGTGAGCATCAACCGCAGAGGCGCCGAGGCGCAAAGAGGAAAAATCTTTGCGAAGCCGGGTGGGTAAGCAACGACTGGCGAGAAATCGCCTCACACAATCCCAACGGGATTGAGACCTCCAGCCCAAGGTTGCGAGGCACGAGCTATTTTGGGTTACGAATCGGAAATGAACTCAACCGCAACGCGGTTGTATCCCTCGATGACAACTCCATCCCAAACGTATTTCTCATCCCACGTCACGAAGGGAAGCACCGTCCGAATGCCAGCAGCCACTTGGGATTTCCGCGCAGTTTGATGCGCCGGGTCAACAGGGCCCAAAGCAGATTCTTTTCCTTGGCCAGAAAACCAAGCCACGTCGCGGAATCGGCGATGACGCGGATAGTGGGTTGACCTTTCAATCCGTTTTCAACCGTGATCTTGCCTGAACGGATGCCAACTGTGGCTTCCACCGTTTCGTTTCCGTTAAACGTGAAGTGATAGATGGCGTCCAGTTTCCCGGCGGCCTGGCGTTGAAATGAGTTTGGCATCCCTTGCAGCAAGGCGGCGATGCTGCGTGGACGTAGTGAATTGCGAACGTGTCGCACAGTCTTGTGCGGATAGCGCTTCTGCACGTGCGCCTCTGCATCCGAGCCGGGAATGACATACACCGGCTCTTGCTTTGCCTGCAACGGGCGCATCACGTCGTCCAGGAAATCCTTTTTCGATGTCATAAAAGGCCCGATCACATCGTCTCCTGCGGGACAGACCGCCATGCAATACGCCG
The DNA here is from genome assembly GCA_964501475.1 of uncultured Verrucomicrobiota bacterium. Taxonomy (GTDB): domain Bacteria; phylum Verrucomicrobiota; class Verrucomicrobiia; order Limisphaerales; family CAZCUL01; genus CAZCUL01. The sequence continues at coordinate 15,058 of CAZCUL010000459.1, forward strand.
CTTTGTAGTTCGGCCCGAAACCGAGGCTCTGCCACGTCGAGACGCTTTCTGAATCCTTCACGCGACGCCGGTAATCCAACCCGTTTCTGCTGTCGGCAACCGTCTCGACCCAATCCGCAAACCCGCCCATGAACTCGCGGTAGTTATGCGTGTAGCACGAAGAGAAATTGAACGCGCCGTCCCCGCCAATCGCCCCGACCGGACACGCCGCAACGCATAGCTTGCATTTCAGACACGGGTTGTAATCCAGTTCCTGTGAATACTCGCTAACTTCCGCGCCCACCAGGACCGTGCCGAGCAGGATGAAATTCCCGAAGCGCGGATGAATCACGTTCCGATGAATTCCCATGTGTCCCAACCCCGCCGCGACTGCGACCGGCTTGTGCGCCACTACCCACATCCGCTCGGTCATCCAGCGATCCGCCTCCATCGGAAATCCCATCGGCGGATTCAGCGCCCGGACTCCCGCCCGCTCCAATGCGGCGGTGATACGCCGCGCCACGCCGTTCACTTCGTCGCCCGTATGATGGAACTCCGTGTTGGCCACCGAACGCGCAGGACTGCGGACGTTCTCCCGGTTCATGCGCAACACGAAGCTGATCAAACTGCGTGTGCGCGAGAACGCCCGTTCGATGTGCGGGCGCTCATTCGCGAGAGCGGGACGTTCCAATTCCACGAAGCCGACATCCTCCGCGCCGGCATCCAGGCAAACCTGACGTAGCCACGCCGCATCCAGAACACCTTCACGACCGGAAACAGGGGAGGGAATCAATACTTTAGTGTGCATCTACACATCATGATCGGACGATTGATTTGGGATCGATTGAGTTCATTGGGTCAGGGCCAGCGCGGCGCGGTCCAGATCGGACAGGATGGCCGACCAGCGTTGTTCACCGAGCGTCTTTAGCACGGCTTGTTGGGCCGAACGCCAGGCGGGCATTGCCTTCGTCAGGTTCCTTTCGCCCTTGGCGGTGATGGAAAGGGTGACGTGCCCCCCGCGGCCGGTGCCGCTCAATTCGACCAATCCGTCGCGCTCCAACGGCCGGAGATTGCGAACCAACGTCGTGCGTTCCATGCCCAGCCAGTCGCTCAACTCCTCCATCCTCCAGCCGGATTTGGCCGCGAGCGCGCTCAAGATCGGAGTTTGCGTGGGACGGATGCCGTGACGGCGCAGCTCGGCATCGAAGAACTGCGTCACCGCCCGCGTCACCCAACGCAGGTTGAAACACACACAGTTTTCCATCGCCGACAGATCGAGTTCTTTCGTCATCTTGATGTGCATATACACATCGAACGTGAAGTTGTCAATAGTTTGTTTTGCGCGCCCGGGAACGGATAGGCCGCAACCTTGGGCTTTGGGGCTGAATGGAGTTTACACGAGTTCGGCTTCCAACCGTTCAAGTCTCTCTCGGCGAACATCCAAAGTCGGCGCTTCCATCTGCACGCGTTCTGGAAACTCGCTGTATGTGCGACCATCGAGCGATCTGCCGGTTGTAGATTTTCTGACACCGCCCCATTGCTTGAAGAAGAATGCTACGCCCTCTGCCCGACATTGAGCGCGAATCCTGCGAACCCAAGCCGCCTCCATCGGGCGTGCGCCCGGACCACTTTCACCGCCGACAATAACCCAACCGATGCTTTTGAGGTTGATTGGCCCGAGATGTTCCAAGAGCGGTTCAACGGAAAGGAAGCGGACCTTGGCTGGCGCTTGGCGCAGCAAATGAACACGCGGTAAACCGTGTTGGCGATTCTCGACGCTCACACCCCACCAGATATGATTCTGCTCTGCCGCGAAGCGGAGCTTCCCTTTCAGCAGACTTTGCAGGCGGTCGGCGCGTTTGGTGAGGACTTGGTATGTGTGCCAGTTGGCAGCGGTCATCACGCGAGCAACCGAGACGATGTAGTCATCCGGCACGTCCTTGTGGAACAGGTCGCTCATCGAGTTAACGAAAATCATCCGGGACGTTCCCCAACGCAGAGGCTCACCGAGCTTTTCCGGCACCAGACGCAAATCAAAACCGAACTCGAAAGGATGCCCGGGCACGCCGCGAAACCGCTCAGCGAACGTTTCAGCGTAGCAATGCACACAGCCGGGGCTGATCTTCGTGCATCCGCGAACCGGATTCCACGTCGCATCCGTCCATTCGATTTTGGATTTGTCACTCATGCGCCTGACTCACTTATATCCGAAGTTACCGCTGGACGCAGGACAAAAGCTGTCCAACGCAGAAATCTTCAAAGCAATTCTCTTTGCCCCTTTTCATCAATCTTCAACACCTTCAACCAGAAATCCTCGCCGCGCGGATGGCGACTGAACAAAGTGAAACGATACAGCGGGTTGCTTTCCGGAACGGAGACGTGCCGTGTTTCTGAAACCGTCCTTCTCCAAGCTGTTACAGAAATGTTCAACGGCCAGTCTCCCAAACTCAGCCGGTTCCCTGTTCTCCCAGTTGTGCCAGCTCTGGTCACCGAGGAATTCATCTAATGCGGTCTGCCCGCTCTTTGACTTCCAATATTGAGGTGTGTTCCAAACAATCCCAAGCCGATGTTGAATCGTAACCAACAAATCGATCTTCGGGTTTGCAGCCAGTTTTCGCATCGCGGCGATCGGAACCTGAGAAATTCCCGTCGGGTCAACAAACGCAACCACGAGCGTATACGTGTCGAACTTCAATCGCCCTGATTCAACGACGCCCACCCAACGTTCTGGAATGATCTTTACCCTACGCGCCTTCGGGTGAGTGGAAATTCGTTGCTTCAACGCTTCCGCCAAACCGGGATTATCCTCAATCAGGATGTATTCCGAGAAGTCGTGCTCAAGCGCGACAAAGGGTGAGCCGGGAAATTCTTCGCCGGTATCCTCCATTTTGCAAAGACCCGGTCCGGCCATCACATCCAAGTATACCAGCTTGAATTTGCTGCGCATTGAAACTGTTGTGATACCACAATAGTTCCGAAGGTAGTGATGCTTTCGTTTTGCCCAGCCGCCACTTTTACGAGCGAGCAATCCGTCGCTCGCTACGATGTATGGATTCCCTTCCATTTTAGATTCCTTTCCCCAAGAGCTTTTCCACCTTCGCCTTCACGTTTTCATCCATCTTGATGAGCGGCGGCCAGGGGCGTTTGAAGCCTTCGCCGGGGAGCTTCTTCGTCGCGTCAATGCCGAGTTTGCAGCCGGCGATTCGGCTGGTGGCGTGGTCGAGCATCCCGGGCGGGCGGCCTTCGTGGCGCAACGGCTCGGTCGGGTCAACGTGGCCTTCGATGACGAAGTCGGCCTGTCGCGCCGACGCGCAGCGGAGGCGGACATTGGGCAAAACGGTTTTCAATTCCGGCAAAATGTTTTCAAGGCTCGGTCAGCTTAGTGAGACAAATCCAACCCGGCGTTCAAGTTCTACAAATCGGGCGAAACCGCAGACTTCACAATTCACCTTTGAAGGCAGGGTCCATGAGGGCGGGGAGGAGGGCGCCCAACTCGGCGGCGGTCTCGCCGTGCAGGCGCTTCAGCGCGTCCAGCTCGGCCACGATCCAATTCATGTTGTTTTCAATTGTCTCGGTTTGAGGTTTGGCCCACGAACGAAAGAGCGAGTTCCATCTGGGTTCTTGCGTTCGATCAACCACCCCGACTGCACTGCCGCATCGATTTTTAACCAGCAACAGATATCTTTGAGCTGCTTCTCTCCAGCTACACCATTGCAGAGTCGTAGCGTCTCGATTAGCTCGTTCTCTGCAATCATCCGTCGTCTTGCGTCAGATTCCTTCTTTAAAAGCGCTCGTGCTCTTATGGCTTTTCGCTCCCTCATAATTCTCCCTTGAAGGCGCGGTCGAGGATGGCGGGGAGCAGGGCGTCCAACTCGGCGGCGGTCTCGGCTTGCAGGCGTTTCAGCGCGTCCACTTCCGCCTGCAACGCGTCCAGCTCGGCGACGATCCGGCGTTGCTCGCGGAGTATGGGTACCCGAACTTTCAAACGTTGGAGATTTCCAAGGTTGATGTTCGGTTGCGTTGTCTGCGTCGCTTCGGCGAGCGCCGTCTTCTTGGCGTGCTCGACCGCTAGGTGAATGAACTCGGGCGTCGTTACGCCGGGCTTCGCCTGAATTCCAACGATGCTGTCGGGGAAACACGAAGCAAATGACAGAATGCCTGTTACGCCGATAGTCGCGCCAGTGATTGCGATGGCAACTGTGCCGATTGGAAACATTCTGCTGATTGCTAAACCGGTTTCGTTGAGAGTCTGCGAATGGGCACGGATGTACCGATTCGAGTTGGAGATGTCACCAATCTGAATAAATGGAATGTCGCCACCGTAAAAACGCGGTTCGTTTCGAGGGCGGTGTGCGAATTTGCCGCGAGCAACTTCTGCGACTTCGGGCAGTGACTTCAATGGCCAATCTGATGCATCGAACGTCGCGCCGAGGAAAGAATCGAAAAGCGTCTCAGTTTCTTCGGTGCCTTGGTGGCGGAGGGTGCGGGCTTCGTGGATTTGGGCGGCCAGTTCCTCAATCCGCGCTACCACTCGCCGCTGCTCCGCCAATGGCGGCAACGGGATTTCATAGCCAAGCACATGCGCTGGACGAATGGCCGCGTAATTCGTTGTGCCATGTGCCGCTACCTGTTCAAGAAATGCTGCTGTGCGGATGAAGAATCCGAGAAAGCGCCGGTCAAGTTTGGTTTCGTCAACGACGAACAAAAAATAATGGCTGCTGACGATTGAGCCAGCGAGTGATTCTGGCACGATGCCGAAGCCGCCAACCTTCGCGTCAATCTCGGCAACGAGAAATTCACCGGCGCGGCAAACCTGCTGCGTTTTGGTTTTGATAGATGCGCCGGGAACTTCGTCACGCTGGATGATTCCCTGCACATGAAGCTGGACACGCGGTCGCTTGTAGTTCGTAAGGTCATCAATAGTGATGAATTCCTTCCGATGCCGCAGCACTTCACCGAGCCGCACGGTTGGCCACGGTTTCATCGCACGCCTCCCGGTTTGACTTCAAAATCTCGAAGGTGTTTAGTTTTACCGGCACGAGGGACAAAAGTCGGGTACGTATCCGTGTGAATGAGTCGTTCAGGCGATTCGCTCCTATATCCCTCGGCCACTAGCGCAGTATGAGCATCACGATTCAGTTGGATTTGCCGCCGAAAGTGGCCGCGGAAGCCAAAGCGATGGGTGTGCTTGAACCGCAGAATCTCACGCGGCTGATCGAACGCGAAGTCGAAGCGGAATCGGCCCGGCAGTATTTTTTCGACATCGTCCGCGAGCTCCGCGCACTCCCAGGCAAACCAATGACGATGGAAGAGATCCAGGCGGAAGTGGATACCGTACGTGCCGAACGCGCCGCGCGTGAGAATCGTCGCTGACGCGAACACGCTACTTTCCGACAAACTTGGGTTGCCAGCGGAGTAATTCATTTGGCGGGCTTTTCCAGCAGCTTCTGGATGTTGCCCATGACTTCCGCGATGCGTCGCTCTTTCTTCAGGATGTCGGCGGCGAGTTGGGTGGGCGGCAGGTGCGTGATGTCTTCCTTGGCGCGCGGATTCTTGCGGTCGAGGTTGCAGCCGTTCGCCAGCAATTCGGCAGCGGGCACTTTCCAGGCGCGTTCGTTTTCCTTCCTCTTGCCCCACCACGCTATGCAGCCTGCGAATTCCTCGAACTGGATCGGTGCGGTTTTGGTGTAGTTCTTCCGGCCCTCGGGCAGCGGTTGTTCGTAATACCAGACTTCGCGCGTTGGGCCAGAGCGGTCGAAGAACAGGATGTTCGTCGGAATGCTGGTGTAGGGCGCAAATACGCCGTTGGGCAGGCGCACGATGGTGTGCAGGTTGAATTCTCTCAGCAGTTCTTCCTTGATGCGCGCGCACACGCCATCGCCGAACAACGTGCCGTTGGGGACGACTACGGCGGCGCGCGAATAAAGGAGCGCGGCTGTGTCTGAAAGACCAGCTCCGCCTGCAACCGAGTCTCTCATTGATCCGGACGCGCCTTTCGCTGACAACGTGCTGCGGGTGGTGCTTGGCACACACCCGCGCTCCGGATGCGGCACACGCCGCAGCTTGCGCATAATCAACTGCAAAAACAGCAGCGCGGTTTCCGCCGTCTGTTTGTCCTCGGGGAAATTGCCCTGGATGCCGCGCTCTTCCTCGCCGCCGAACGGCGGGTTGGTGAGGATAACGTCCACGCGATCGCGCTCGCCGATGTCTGTGAGCTTGAAGCGGAGGGAATTGCCGGGGTCAATCTGCGGCGCGTCGAGTCCGTGCAACAGCAGGTTCATCTGGCAGAGCAGATACGGCAACGTCTTGGGTTCGCAGCCGAAGAGGGATTGCGTCTGCAAGACCTTGCGGTCGGCCACTGTCTTCACTTGTCTCGCCAGGTGATTGCATGCTTCCACCAAAAATCCGCCCGTGCCGCTGGCGGGGTCGAGCACGGTCTCGCCTAGGCGCGGGTCGGTGACGGCGACCATGAAGCGCACGACCGCGCGCGGGGTGTAGAACTCGCCGGAATCGCCCGCGGCATCGCGCATCTCCCGCAGCATCGATTCGTAGAGCGCGCCCAGCGTGTGCAACTCGTCGCTGGCGGTGAAATGGATGCCGTTGAGTTTGTTGATAACGTCGCGCAACAGGTAGCCGCTGACCATGCGGTTCTGCACGCCGCGAAACACGGTGGCAATCACATCCCGTCGAGTGTCAGCGACACCTGCCACACCGGAACTGGTGAGCGTGCGCAGGTAACGGAACAGGCCCGCGCCTTTCTTGCCGTTCGGCAACGTGGCGTCCTCGTTGTTGATGAAGGACAAGAGTTCGTCGCCGGTGATGCCGTCGGACTGCGCGGCCCAATCGCGCCAGCGATACGGCGGTTCGATGGCGGCCTTGAACTTCTTCCCCGCGAGCGCGGCCTCGCCCTCGCGCTGAAGTTCCAGGTCATCGAGGAATTTCAGGAACATGATCCACGTGAGCATCGGTAGGCGGTCGAGGTCGCCATTCAATCCTTTATCCTTTCTCATTATGTCTCTGGCGGATTTGAGAAGAGCACCCAACGACTGTGCGGTTGTGGGCGATAATGCTGAAGGCTTAATGCTCAATGCTAAAGGTTTCCTTTCGAGTTTTTGTCAATCGTAGTGAAAATCGCAATGAGTTGGCGAGGTTCGTCCAGCAGACCGGACATCTTCGATGCCGGAACGCAGCCACTGTTCACGAGCAATTCGAGCCAATACTCGGTTTCCTCAATCTCTTTTAGGCAATCGCCAATCTTTGAAATGAATTCTGCCTTGGAACGACCGCGCGATGCCTCGCGGTAATTCGTGCCGACGGAAGTGCCTGACCTCAACACCTGTTTGCCCAGCACCTGCACGACCGTGTCGTTCTTCGGCAGGCCGGAATACATGCGAATCACCCGCAGCGCAAACGCCTTTGTCCCTGGCGTGAGGTCTTGTGGCTTGCTGTTCATTTGGTTTCAGCCTTTAGCCTTCATCCTTCAGCATTCGCTTTGGTGTCACGCGCGGATTTGAGGAGCGCACCTAAAGATTGCGCTGTTGTGGGTGTGCGGGCTCATTTCACTTAATGCCGAAGATCGTTGCAGACACCGCAAAAGCGAACGGACTTCCGTGTCTGTTTGTCAGGTTGTGAGATAAGACTCGTGGGGCACCTTGCACGCGGTCAGAAATGTGTCCATCGCCGCTAGCGTCTGATCCACGATTGCGATTGAAGACTGAGGATCAACTCCATCAACGACCTCCTGAATACCTTGAAAATCGGCTTCATAGAGTTCACGAAACGCCTTCACCAGTTCATCCGCATATTTTTCCCGTGGCTCCTGCTGCAAATACCAGTTCTTGATGAACGCTTCGAAACGTTCATCAGTGCATAAAATACTATGAGTTGCGGCCCAGATTGGAAAATCTTCGGCCAATTCCGGGATTGAACGCCAATTAGCCATGGCAATCATTAGATTAAGCATGGAACCTTGATCCTCGACCTTGGTCATATAACTCCCTTCCGTTACTTTACGAAGTTCATCCATGAAGGTCTTGGGAACCCCACTACGCACATTGGCGGCATTCTGTCGGTCGCTTTCACGCAGCAGCGCGGCGCAGATTTCAAGGAGATCTGGAATGCTGGATATCCTTTGTGGAAAAACGCGTCTCCCGGAAGTGTTTGCTAAACTTGCGGTAGCGCTCCATAACCTCGTCAATAACTTGTCCAATTCGGGGATTGGCGTTGACATTCTAATGACAATGCACTCGCCTTCGATAGGCATGTGCTCACGCGAGCGTCTGAGGGCGTCATTTTCGGAGAGTCTCCAAAGATCATCCTGAACATCAAAACTCCACTTAATCCTATCCCTGTAGTAACGTGCGATCTTGTTTCCAGAACTCAGATCAACCAACTCTACCGGCTGCCGCTTACGCTTTGCTGAGATGCCCCGAATCCTAGGGGAAACGTAACCTTCCCGTTGTCCGGGTACAGCGCTTAATGGCGCGTTGATTATAAGATCTACAGCGTTACTCCAATCCCTTGCCTCTTGCTCTGGATTCTCACGAATAATGCCTCGACCGATCGCACCCTTCAAAGGATCTACTCCTTTGCTGATCTCGAAAAGTCTCCCGTCGATTTCGTAGTAAGTAAAGTCCGCTGGCTTCGGCAATCTCCCGCCATTCGTAACTGATCGCCAGATGCTGTCCTCTTCAGTGAGTGTGTATCCCCCGTAAGACTTCTTGTCCTGTTCCTCTGCAACTCTTCTCAGAACCTGCAGGGCCTTTGGTGCCGATAAGTCATTGGCGCTGAGTCCGAGAAGATCCCGCATGCGTTCAATTGCTTTTCTGACCAGATCCGGGCTGGACATGGTCACACATGCCTGCCTCAACGCACGGCCATCATTGTAGATAGGCAACAAGTAGGTTTTCGCTCGATGGCGAACTTTCTCGGAGTCCAGGGCAAGCACTTTTCGAGCATCAGCCTGAAGCGCTGCGGCCATAAAGTGCGCAGCTCCCAATCTCCAAACACGGGGGTATGGGAAGCTCGATTTACGTCCTTCCGACTTGCTACTCACCGCGGGTGAATTGCCCCCAAATTCACGGATTGTACCTCCATACAAGACCGACATTCCCCCGATAGAGCCTTGACTGGACCACAATCTCTTCTCTGCAGGATTCCCCCAAGTGAACTCCGGAGCGTAGGCACCATCAATGGCGAGATCGCGACAGAAATCCAACCGCGTTAGAACATCGTCTTCTTTGAGGCCCTGCTCCAAAGCATCAGCGTAGTTACGAGACGAGCTGTTAAACTTATTAAGCCACTGGTTCTGATATACTGCCTGCATGAATGACTGCAACTGAGTGATTTTGTCAGTTATCCTCTTCAGTAAATCCCGATTCTCAAATTGAAAGTTGGAAAGGTCTTGCTGAATCTGTTGCAGGCCTTCAATGATGAGCAATTGGTTTTTCTGAACTGCTTCCAGTTGTTTTCCAAGTGAACGAACCGCTTCGGCCAGTGCGACAAACAACTGGGAAGATTGATCCTCTTTAAACAGACCAACGATTGCCATCACGCCAGCGGCGACGGCTCCTGCCACGGCAAACGGACCTAGCGCCAGTGTCCCGGCCATATAGGCGCTAACGGTCAGCGCCGCTCCGCCGACTGCGCTGATCGCCCCGGCAAACTTCTGCGCATCTTGAGAACTTCCGCCCATGAGTTGTATTAGGGTCCCGCCGACTTGGGCGACGCCATTTACCTCTGCGATGTTGTAGTAGTACTGCTGTCGAGCATCCGCTTGCGTCTTCCGAAACGCTTCTTGGCTGGCTGCAGCACTTTTGGAGTCGGGTTTACTTTGAGTGGCCGCTGAAGACGGTTGATCGATTGCCTGTCTCTGACTTCGAGTGCTCGCGACCCGGTTGACAGTCTGCTGGCCTGCTTTAGCAGCTACCTTTTCCGCATCTTGCTTCGTCTTTACGCGGCCTTGGTTGACGGCGCTGTACATTTGTTGAGCGCTGTGCGGCAGCTTCACGATTGTTTTTGCATTCGGCTCCGGTTGACCAAAACCAGGAGGGAGTCTTTTCCGCAACTCTTCGCCGATCAAGGGATTCGAGACCGGTGCCCCTGTTAAAGGCTTTTGCTTACGTAACAGTCGCAGTTCCTCGTCGTGAACTCGATGATAGCATTCCTCGAGATTTTCCTGTACAATTCGCTCGTGCGGCAGATGATTTTTCTTGTCCCACTTTACAAGAGCATCGACCGCATCAGGCGAAAGGGCGCCTAGGCCATTGATCAGCGCCGAGGTCACTGTACCCCAGCCGGGAACCGCCATCGGTGGAAGTGAGGCCAGTGTCAATTTGGAGCTGATATCTTGCTTCAGTTCCGCTGGGTCTATCGCGCCTAATCGGCTTTCGGGATTTATACACGCGGTAATGCCGCGCACCACCGCCAAGTACTCCGCGTCCCCAGGTGCCGGCGTCATGGGGGAGAACGCTGCCAATGCTTCCTTTAGGGGCGGTGCGAATTCCATGGGATGCTCAGCTGCGTAGGCGCCGATGGCTTTCGACGCGATGAAACGGTCAAAATTCGCCCGGGTCTCAGGGGGGGATGCCTCGATTGCTTGAGCTAAACACCGCCGCAGCGCTATTGGTGAGCCCATTGCTGCCAAGAGTGTCCCTGCTATGAAGCGCGTCATGAACTGGCGCCTGTTTGGAACCGAATGATCAAGAGTCTGTGAAGTGCAATGGATGTTCATATACGAGGTGGGGTAATACAGGATTTTGGGGGCTTAGTCAGGAATTGAGTCTATCACATAAAGCAGCGATTGCAGTTGGTTCACCGCGCTCCGCAGTTGGTCTGCGCCGCCGAATTTGCCGATGATTTCGTTCACGTTGCCGTGTTGCGAAATGGGCGGGACTTTCAGCACGTCGGGCAGCGCCGGGGGAAAGGCTGAATGCTGAATGCTGAAAGGTGCAGAAGCGGTTTCATTTCGTGTACAGCAAGGTTTGAAGTTCATTCACGGCGTTCCGGAGTTGGTCACTTCCCCCAAACACCTCGGCAATCTCGCTAACTGTTCCGTGTTGCGATATTGGCGGCACTTTTAGAATGTCCGGCAATGAAAACTGAACCTCTCCATCTGCCGCATATTTTTCGAGGAGTTCATTGAGGATTTCGCGGGCCTCGGGGGCGTAGTAGTTGAAGAAGGCGGCTTGCTGCCGCTTCACGCGGTCGGCGCGCTGGCGGCGGGTGAGCACTCGCCTTCGCGCAGCTTCGTCGAGGCCAGCGGGCGGGAAGGCGAGATGGCACAGCAGATCGAAGGGGTCGGCGTCCGGCTGGCCCGCCTGCGCGGCGACTTGCGCGAAATCAATGCCGCGCTCGGCCAGTTGCTGGAGGATGTCGGCGCGTTGGCCGGCATCGGCCCACCGGGTGCGCAGTTCGTCCGGGCTGGCGCAAAGTGCCCGCACTTTCTCGGCGGTGTAGTCGGTGAGCTTGACCACGCGGAGTTGTTTGCCGTCGGCGTCGAGTTCGTGGACGAGTTCGGCGGCGATTTCGACCTGCCCGCCGTCGAAGTAGAATTTGCGACGGTCTGGTGGTGGACCATCAATGATGTCGTCCCAGTTATCGACGATGTCTTTCTCGCGAATTTGTCCTTCGTTGTCTTCCCCTTCTTCGGCTGTTTCAACTTCAACGGATTTCGTTTGCCCGTATTCGTCAATTTCCTCCTGCGTGGCGAAGGCGGGATCGCCATCGAAGGTGGGGTCGGCGAAGTTGCGCGTGGCCGTGCCGGTGTAGTCAAGGATGTTGAACCACAGCTTCCCGTAGTCGTCGCGCACGCGCGTGCCGCGTCCGATGATCTGCTTGAACTCGACCATCGAATTAACGAGGCGCACGAGCACGACGTTGCGGCACGTGGGCGCGTCGAGGCCGGTGGTGAGCAGTTGCGAGGTGGTGAGGATGACGGGCGTGCGCGTCTCCACGTCCTGAAACCGTTGCATGTGGCCGCGCCCGATGTCGCCTTCGTCAGCGGTGACGCGGCAGACGTAATCGGGATACTGCTGGACGAGGTCGGCATTCAGGTTGTTGAGCGCGGTGCGCATCTCGGAGGCGTGTTCCTGGTCAACGCAGAAGACGATCGTCTTGGCGAAGCGGTCAGTCTTTTTCAGGAAATCGGTCAGGTGCCGCGCGACGGCTTGGGTGCGGGCGCGAAGAGCGACGCGACGTTCGAAATCCGGCGTGCCGTAAACTTCGTCGGGAATGTTGCGACCGTAGCGATCCAAATCGTCCTTGCTCGGCCGCCACCCGGCGGCGTCCCATTGCGTGACGATACGATGCACGCGATAGGGCGCGAGGAATCCGTCATCGATGCCTTGTTTCAGGCTGTAGGTGTAGAGCGGGTTGCCGAAGTAGCGATACGTGTCGCGGTTCTCGTCGCGCAGGGGCGTGGCAGTCATACCGAGCTGATACGCCGGCTCGAAGTATTCCAGAATGTTGCGCCAGTTGCTCTCTTCCTTCGCGCTGCCGCGATGACACTCGTCCACGATGATAAGGTCGAAGAAGTCGCGCGGGAATTCCTTGTAGAGACCGGGGCGCCGCTCGTCCTTCGCAATGGATTGATAGGTGGCGAAGTAAAGCTCGCGGCTAAACACAGTGACGCCGCCTTCGATCTTGTGCCGGGCATCGCCGAACGGTGCGAAGGTTTTGTCTTTCGGGTCGTCAACGAGAAAGTTGCGGTCGGCGAGATAGAGGATGCGCGGCTTCCGTTGCGGCTCGGCTTTCCGATTCCACTTTGATGACCAGAGCTTCCAACAAATCTGGAAGGCAACGACCGTCTTGCCCGTACCCGTAGCCATTGTGAGCAGCACCCGGCGCTTGCCTTGCAGAATGGATTGCACTGCGCCGTTGATGGCGATCTGCTGGTAGTAGCGCGGCTCTTTGCCGGTGGTGAGATTGGCTGGCGTGAGCAAGCGTTGCGCGGCGGTGTCGTCGGCAAGTTTCTCAGCAGTGCGGAGACGCGCCCAAAGTTCGGCAGGCGTCGGGAACGCAGCAATCTCTCGCTCCAAGCCGGTGATGTAGTCGTATTCGATGATGGCGCGCCCATTTGTGGCGTAGGCGAATCTGACCTTCAGGATTTCCGCGTAGTCTTTCGCCTGCTGCAACCCCGTCGCCGCTTCCTCGCTTTCCGACTTCGCTTCGACGACGGCGATGGGGAAATCGCGCGTGTAACGCAGAATATAGTCGGCTCGCTTGCCTTTACGGCGTTCGGCTTTGTTGCCGCGAACGATGATTCGACCGTCGGTGAACGTGCGCTGTTCCGCAATCGAATGGGGGTCGTTCTCCCAGCCCGCCGCTTGGAGCTTCGGCGTAATCAACGTTCGGCAGGTATCGGCTTCAGTCGGCATTTCCAGTTGCAAACAAGTTTTATCTGGTTTGAAACAGCGTGTCGATTTTCTTCCGCACGTCCTCGCTCATCTTGATGAGCGGCGGCCAGGGGCGTTTGAAGCCTTCGCCCGGCAGTTTCTTCGTCGCGTCGATGCCGAGGTTGCTGCCGATGGCGATTTCGCTGGTGGCGTGGTCGAGCACGTCGGCCAGGCCTTTGATGAGATGCAGTCGCGTGGCGTAGCGCGAAGGGTATTTCCATGTCTCTACTCCTTGCCGGCCTTCTTTTTACGCGTGGCGGGATCGTGCTCTGGTTTTGAGGAATCGTAGTTCGGGTTGCGTGTGCCTGGGTCTCAACGGCGGTCCTGAATTTCCCCATACCGAAGCCTTCTCCTTCCAAATCGCGACTGACACCCAGGAGGAAACGGCTCGCTACTGGAATGCGATCGTCAGCAACGGCGGCCAGGAAGGCGCATGCGGCTGGTGCAAAGACCGCTGGGGAATCTCCTGGCAAATCACGCCGCGCGTGTTGACGGGCGCGCTTGCGGCCGGCGGCCCTGGCGCCAAGCGCGCCTTTGAAGCGATGATAAAAATGGGCAAGATCGACATCGCCAAGATCGAGGCCGCACGCCGCGGCTGATGGGAACGACGGCGTTTGGGCCGACAGCCCCACGTTGCGGCCACGTCGCTACGTTGGGTTACGAATCAAACGAATCGAACAACCTCAACGAGGTTGTGGCGGCTTGTGCGCGAAGGCAAAAACGGAATGGC
>CAZCUL010000460.1:0-3700 GCA_964501475.1 uncultured Verrucomicrobiota bacterium
GAAGCCGGCTTCGGATGAGCCCGGCGGCCGGATCGAAAGCCGATAGCCAAACGACTCGCCGCCCCGATCCGTTAAATCGCGGATTGCGAGCAGATACTCACCCTCCTTTTTGGCGTCGAACTCGATGCGGGCATCCGCCCCCGCAGCGTCGTCATTTTGCTTCAAGAGCGATCCCTGAGCATCCTCAAGGATCAGCAGTGCATCGAGCCGCGACCCGAGACGGCTCGCCGTCACTTCGCAAATCAGCTTTTGATCCTTATCCGGCTTGAATTTGAATCGGTCGATATCCTTCGCGTCGATCCGACCGTTTACAATAACGGGCGGGCTGATGGAATTGGCCTTGTCGGTTGAGTTGTTCGGTTCCGCCTCGACCAACTCGGGCAGGTCCTGGACATCGAAGAGCACTGGATTCGAAAACCCTTTGGGCGTCGTGGCGCGGATTTCCTGCGGACCCAACGGCGCATCCGGCGCAATCTTGAGGAACATTTTGGAAGTGCCATCCAGATTCCGCCCGGTCAGCCCGATTTCTACTTCCTGGCCGCGCTGTCCGCCTGGAGGAAAGACTGTTTCAATGTGCGGCAGAACGCCGGCGTAGAGCCGATAGCTGAAATTGCCTCCGCCCTGATAACGGAAATCCCGAAGTTGCAAAACGTACTCCCCCTCGTGCGGCGCCGTAAACAGCAGCAGGGAATCAAGCCCGAAATGATCTTCATTGCGCGCCAGCTGCTTCCCGGCTGTGTCCAGCACCGCAAGAGACGAATCCAAAGGGGACCCGCGACGGGCAGCATCGACTTCGAACACGAACTCCTCCCCCTTCGCCGCTTTGAAGCGAAATGAATCTGTCTCCGTGCCGGGGTTGATGGTGCCGTTTATTGCGGCAGGCAAAGACATGGACTGCGCCTGCCCGTGTTCGTTGTTCGGTTCCGCTTCATTGACCTCGGGGAGGAAACCGACGTTGATCTTGAGCGGATTCGAGACTCCGGCCGCAGTGATCACCCGAACTTCGCGCGTTCCCAATGCAGCGTCGGCAGCGGCCGTCACTGTCGCCTTCACCCGAGCTTGATCTTTTGCTGGCGCAGGAAGACTGCTGGCAATCCCGCCCTCACTGGCCGTGATGCTGATCGCCGGAGTCGCAATTCCCGGTTCCGAGAGGTTCGTGGCGCTCAAGCCGGGCTCGCCACTGAAAACAAAGCGCGTTCCGTCGGCAAGATTGGTGCCGGTGAAGGTCACTTCAATCGCCGTTCCGCGGGTGATCCATTCGGGAGAGATTCGGTCGAGCCTCGGAACCGGCTGCGCATTGGCACTGCCGGACAAAACCAGCACCGCCAAGAACGATACAGCCAGCGCGGCACGCATCAGTCCGTTCATCCAAAAAGCGCCGGGATCGGCTCAGCCTGGACGAGTTCGCGTGGCTGATTGAGATGGTTATGAACGATGGTATGCGGATCGATCCCCAGCGCATGGTAAACTGTGGCCAGGATTTGCGTGGGGTGTACCGGGTCCTCCGCCGGCGAAGAAGCAGTGGCGTCGGATTTCCCATAAAGCGCACCGCGCCGAATACCCGCACCCGCGACCAGGGCGGTGTAGCAATACGGCCAGTGATCCCGCCCATCAGGCGCGTTGCCGTTGCCGGAAGTGCTCACCCCCAAACGCGGCGATCTGCCAAATTCACCAATGGCGATCACCAGCGTCTCATCGAGAAGCCCGCGAGCGCTCATGTCTTCCAGCAAGGCGGACAAGCCGCTATCGAGCTTCGGGCAGTGCAGGTTCCTCAGCGGACCGAAATTGGCCGCGTGCGTGTCCCAGGCGTCCACCTTGGGGTCGCCGTTGGCCACAGCCGGCCAGTTCACTTGAACGAAACGCGAACCCGCCTCGATCAAACGGCGAGCCAACAACAAGCCCTGCCCGAAAGTATGGCGTCCATAACGCTCGCGCATTTTATCGGCTTCCTGCGTGAGATCGAATGCGTTTCTCGCCCGGCCCGAAGCCACCAGGTCGAACGCCCTCTCGTAGTAGCGGTCCAGCGCGTATTCCTCGACCGCCTTCTCCATCTGCGGCATCGCGGCATTTACCTTCTTCAGGAGCGATTCTCTTCGAGCCAGGCGTTCCTTCGAGACCTCTTTGCGCAACGTGAGGTCGTCGAGCTTAATCTCTTGGTTCGGGTCCTGGTAAAAGTAATAGGGATCATGCGCCGCACCCAGAAAGCCCGCCGTGCCGCCCTTGCCGATAACGTTGCTTTCCTGGAGCGGGCGCGGCAACAGGACGAATGGCAGCATCGGCGCCTCGGGCGGACGCAAACGCGAGATCTGGCAGCCGGCATGAGGAAAATCATTCGGGGCCGGCGGCTCGAGCTGGCCGGAAGGAGAGACCCGATCAGGCGTGTAGCCGGTCATCATTTGGTAAATCGCCGCGGTATGGTTAAACAAGCCGGCCGGAGTGTAACTCACGGATCGGATCAGTGTGGCTTTGTCGATCTGCTGCGCCAAAAGCGGCATCGTTTCGGAAAGCCACATTCCGGGAACCTTCGTTCGGATGGGCTTGAATTCGCCGCGAATATTCGATGGTGCGTCCGGTTTCGGATCCCAAATATCTATATGGCTGGGACCGCCCTGAAGAAAAACGAATATGACCGATTTCGCCTTGCCCCAGCCACCGCGCAGCCTGGGATCAGAGGGCGGAACGCTTCCCCTGGCTTCCAGACGAAGGATGTCGGCCAGGCTGATGCCCAGAATCCCGGCCCCTCCCACACGTAGAAACTCGCGCCGGCTGAAGCCATCACAGGTGCTGCCAGGTTGTCCAGGAATTGAGATCATAATGCCCCTTATCGGTTGAATAAAAACGCCGGACTGTTTAACAAAGCCCAGGCAAGGTCTTGGGCCATTTCCAAACGCGACTCGCCCTGGGAAAGATTGATGGCTGCCAGCTCCTCATCCGAGGGCAGGCGATTGAGACAGGAAAGATAAATTGCTTCGACGACCTTTCTGTCCTCTTTTTCGGATTCCACTACTTTCACGATGTAGTTATTCGGGGCGCTGACCGCTTCTCCGACAGTTTCGCCGTTGATCAGGTTCAGCGCGTGCGAAAGTGTCAGATTGCTGCTTCGTTCACATTCACAGGCCGACTGCCGCTTGGGTCGTCCGAAGAGTGCCAGAAAATCATCCCCGGCCACCTTGCCATCGGGCAGCTCCACCGGGCGCATGCCTTGTGGTAAGCCCGAAAATTTTGGCCGGCTGCCTGTCGCCACGGCTATGGCATCGATCAACTGCTCGGCGCTGAGCCTCCGTGGCCGGGCACTGGCGAAGTTGCTGCCGTCGTCCTCATTCCACTTGTTTTTCACAATGGAAAGCTGGTAGGTGCGCGACTGGCAAATGGTGCGCATCAGTTTCTTGACATCAAATCCGCTCTCGACAAAATCTTGAGTCAAAGCATCGAGAAGCTCGGGGTTGCTCGGAGGGTTGCTCGCCCGAATGTCATCGACGGGTTCGATAATCCCGCGCCCGAGGAAGTAACTCCAAAGCCGGTTTGCCATTGACCTGGCAAAGAGTGGATTCTCCTTCGAAGTCATCCAGGCGATCAGGGCCTCACGACGCTTTTGGCTCCCCAAAGTAACCGGTTGGCCAAAAGGCACCTTGGGTACGAGGGGTTGATCCGTTTTCGGATGCCTCACTTCGCCACCGCCCGGTTGAGTAAACACGACCTC
>CAZCUL010000461.1:0-2906 GCA_964501475.1 uncultured Verrucomicrobiota bacterium
GTGCGGATTGGGCGGGCAGCCCGGGATATAAACATCAACCGGAATCACCGAGTCCACACCGCCGCAAGTGGCGTAGTTCTGGCCGAAGATGCCGCCGCTACATCCGCAGGCGCCGACGGCCACAACCAGGCGCGGATCGGGGGTCGCGTCGTAGGTTTTCTTGAGTGCGAGTTCCATGTTGCGCGTGACCGGTCCGGTGACGAGCAGCATGTCCGCGTGGCGCGGCGAGGCTACGAAATGAATGCCGAAGCGCTCGATGTCGTAAATCGGGCTGTTCAATCCGACGATTTCGATTTCACAACCGTTGCAGGAGCCGGCGTCCACTTCGCGGATGTGCAGCGAGCGGCCAAGGATTTTGCCGGCGCGTTCCTTGATTTGCCGGCCGAGAGCGTCGAGCGACGCGCGTTGCGCTGCTGTCAATTCGCCACGATCGGGTTTGGCAAGAGAGGGCGGCGAAATCATCCGGTCGTGAGTGCCATCGGGCTTGAGGCTGTAACCGGCGCTGGTCACCAAATCGTCGCGACGACGGGCGGCGCATTCGCACACGTTCGTCATGCGAATGGCGGTGTCCGTGTCGGCGCAGAGGCCGCAGAAGATGCACTTGGCCAGGTCGAGGCGGGCCCTGCGCTGGCCATTCACGTCCTGATAGGAAATGGCTCCGGTCGGACAAATCGCGGTCGCAGGCCGCGCGTCTTTCCAGTTCGCCCAATCAATTTCCGGCCGGCCGCGCGCATGGCTGGAAAGTTCCGGCGGCGTGTCAGGATAATTTGTTGTGACGACGCCGGTCTTAAAACTTTGACGAAGTATTTCAAACATAATCAGCGATCCGTTCCTGAATAGGAGAGGTTGAAGCTTTTGTTCACCACCGGAAAGTCCGGGATGATGTTGCCCATGATGGCCTCGCTCAACGCCGGCCAGTTTTGCAGCGATGGGTCTTTGACTTTGCAGCGTGACAGCCGGTTGCCGGGCGCGGTGTGAATCCAGTGAAAGATTTCGCCGCGCCAGCCTTCGACGTAGCCCAGCGCCACGCGGTCCGGCGGCACTTCGCCGACTTCCGCGCGGACAGGGCCGCCGGGCAGCTTGCCCAGAACCTGCCGAATGATCGAGAGCGATTGGAAGATTTCCTCGCGCCGAACCACCATGCGGTGCTGCACGTCGCCCACGGAGAACACGGGCACGGTGAATTGGACCTGATCGTAAAAATCGCCCGGGAAATCCCGGCGCAAATCGTGATCGAAACCGGAGGCGCGCCCGGCGATACCAACGACGCCGAGGTCCCGCGCGATTTCGGGCGTGAGCACGCCAGTGGTCTCGAGCCGGTCGCGAGTGCCGGAGTGGCCGCGAATCAACTCGACCAGCTCGTTGAACTGGCTCTCGAACCAATCGGCCAGCGCGGCCAGCGCGCGGAGTCGTTCAACGTCAAAATCGGACCGCACGCCTCCAAGACAGGCCATGCCGCGCAAGAGCCGGTTGCCGGTGAGTTGTTCGTTCACGCGCAGGATGCGCTCCTTGAGTCGCATCGCGTGCATGTGCGCGGTGACGAACGCCACGTCCGTGCAAATCGCGCCGATATCGCCGACATGGTTGTAGAGGCGCTCCAGTTCCAGGCAGAGCGTGCGGAGCGCGCAGGCGCGCGGCGGCGCATCCACTCCGGCGGCACGTTCGACGGCGTGGCAGAAGGCGGTCGCGTGCGCGAAGCTGGAATCACCGGAAATACTTTCCGCCAGGCGCACGCCATGGGGGATCGGCAGGCTCTCAAACAACTTCTCCGTGCCTTTGTGAACGTAGAACATCCGCAGTTGCAGGTAGAGCACCGGCTCGCCCGCGACGCTGAAGAGGAAATGCCCGGGCTCGATGATGCCCGCGTGGACCGGGCCGACGGGCACTTGAAACACACCTTCGCCTTCGACCTCGCGGAACTTGTGGCGAACGCCCGTGAAGGGCGGGAGCCTGGTGCGCAAATCGAAATCCTTGCGGAGTGGATAGACTTCCGGCCAGTCATCGTGGAGAACGCAGCGGCGCGGGTTCGGATGGCCGATGAGTTTCAGTCCGAACAGGTCCTGCACTTCGCGTTCCTGCCAGTTGACGGCATGAATGGCATTGGTGAGCGACGTAAACTCAGGCTGGTCCGGTGATACCGGCACGCGCAGGATGATGAAGCCGTGCGCCGCGTCCAGCGCGTAAACGTAATAGAGGTGAAAGACGCCGTCTCGGGCGCGGGCATCATCTGCGAAGACGCTCACCAGCCGCGCCTTCCAGCGCTTGTAGAGATGGCCGCAAAAGCCGGATACCAGGTCCATGCTGGCGTGAAAATAGATTTCGTTTGGCCTTTCGAAGCGCGGCGTGCTCAAGCGTTCACCGAAGCGCTGCGTCACTTCGTTCAGGATGGGCTGCAAGGTTGGCAACACGTTCATGGCGTTCCTCCGAGAATGCGGGCGGTTTGTTGGACCAGTTCATAAAGCGGCGCGGGCAGCCAGAAAGCGAGCGCGATGACCGCGACGGCTACCAGCGCCATCGCGCTGATTTTCCACGGGCACTCCGCCGCCGCCGGCGGGTGGTCGTGACGCGGCGTGCCGAGATTCATTTTCGCCATGTGGACGAGGAAGCCGGCGAAGATCGTCACCACGCCCGCGATGAACAGGAAAGCGGCCCAGCCCCGGTCGGCGGCGAACGCGGCGCTCAATGTTGTGAACTCGCTCTGGAAAATGCTGAACGGCGGTGTGCCGGTGACGGCCAGCGTGGCCAGCAGGAACAAGCCGCCCGTCCATGGCAGCGTGCGGACGACGCCGCGCACGCGCCAGAAATAGGGCGTGGCGTAATGCTGCTGCACGTTGCCCGCGCAGAAAAACATCAGCGGCTTGGTCACGCCGTGAAAGAGCATGTGCAGCGTGACGCCGAGCGCGCCA
>CAZCUL010000462.1:0-8351 GCA_964501475.1 uncultured Verrucomicrobiota bacterium
GAGGACGCCCCGACGCCTACGACGTAAGTTGATGAAGCTGTTGCAGGACATTTTAGCTGCCTTCCTGTGCCTATGAAGACGCTGCGCTCAGGCTGGCAGGACACGAACATTTATGCCCGTTCGCATTTACGACATTGCCAAGAAGCTTGGGATCGAGAACAAAGAAGTTCTCGCGAAAGCCAAAGAACTGGGCATTACCACCGCGCGCGTTCCGTCCAGCTCGCTGGATAAAATCACCGCGGAATTCCTCGAAGGTCATTTAAGCGCCAGTCGCCCGCCTCCGCCACCCGCGCCCGCGCCCGCGCCCGAACCGATCATTCTCGTTTCCGAACCGGCGCCTCCTCCGGAGGAAACGGCAGCCCCGGTCGGCGAAGCGGAAGCCGAACCGCCCGCCACTCCACCAGAGGAAGTGGCGCCTGTCCTGGAAACGCCTGCCGCTCCACCGCCGGAAACCGAACCGGTCGAAGCGAAAGCGCCACCCGAACCCGAGCCACCGGCAGAACCACCGGAAACCACCGGTCCGCCTCCGCCGCGGATCGGGGAAAAGGTCGGGTTTATTCAGTTGCCGACGCGGCCGGCGCCGCGGGATCGCAGGACTGGGGGACGTGTCACCACGCCGGGACCAGCCCCGCGTGTCGATTTGCCTCGAGGCCGCGCGGATCAGAGACAACAACAGCGGGCGCCTGCCGCGCCCTCCTCCCGGCCTCCAGCGGCGGGGCCCGGAGCCCGGCCTGGCCAGCAAACACGAGGACCGGAACCGGGCGCGCCCGCCGAACCGGAATTTGTCCCGCCGACCACAGGCGAAGTCATCACGCTCAAGCCGCCCATCATCGTTCGCGACCTGGCCCAAAAACTAAATCGCAAGCCGTTCCAACTCATCGCGGATTTGATCGAGCTCAAGGTCATGGCCAACGTCAATCAGGCCATCGACGAAAGCGTGGCGCAGAAGCTCTGCGCGAAGTACGGTTACCGGTTCGAGGTCGAAAAGCGCGAGCGCGGCGCGGGCGTTCACACTCCCATCAAAAAGGTTGAGCTGGACGTCGAGGACCGGCCCGAAGAGCTCAAGTTGCGCGCTCCGGTGGTGACCATTATGGGCCATGTCGATCATGGGAAGACATCTTTGCTGGACGTGATTCGCAAAGCGGACGTGGCCGCGCACGAGGCCGGAGGGATTACCCAGCACATTGGCGCCTACACGATTTCCTTTCCGCATCCGGAGCGCAAAGACGACGCGCAGCAGATTACCTTTTTGGACACGCCGGGCCATGCGGCCTTCAGCGCCATGCGCGCCCGGGGGGCGAATGTCACTGATCTGGTGGTGCTGGTTGTAGCTGCCAACGACGGCGTCATGCCGCAAACCGTCGAAGCACTCAACCACGCCAAGGCTGCCAAAGTTCCCATTTTGGTTGCGGTCAATAAGATCGATCATCCCAATGCGAACCCGCTCAAAGTGCGGCAGCAGCTCCAGGAAAAAGGTCTGGTGCCGGATGATTGGGGTGGCGACACGATCTTCGTGGATGTTTCGGCGCTGACCAAGCAGGGCGTGGATAAATTGCTCGAGATGATTCTGCTTCAGGCGGACCTGCTGGAACTCAAGGCCAACCCAAATCGCCGCGCCAAAGGCAACGTGATCGAGTCCGGCCTCGAACCGGGAGGCCCCACCGCCACGCTGCTCGTGCGCAAAGGCACTTTGCGGGTCAGCGATGTGGTCATTTGCGACCAATACTGGGGCAAAGTGCGCGCCCTGATCGACGAGGAAGACAAGCGGTTGAAGGAAGCCGGCCCGTCGGTCGCCGTGAAAATGCTCGGCTTGAATGGGGTTCCGGAAGCGGGTCAGGAATTCGCCGTGGTCGAGGACGAAAAGGTCGCCCGGCCACTGGCCGAGGAGCGCGTCCTGCAAGCGCGCGAAGTCAGCAAAGAGGCTCGAAACGCAAAGGTAACTCTCGAAAACCTCTTCGATACGCTGGCCGGCACGACGGCCAAGGTCTTGAAACTCGTGGTCAAGGCCGATGCGCAAGGTTCAGTCGAGGCCATAGTGGATGCGCTCAAGCAGATCGAGTCCGACAAAGTATCCTTGGACATCATCCATAGCGCGGTGGGCACAGTCACGGAATCGGATGCTTTGCTGGCGTCCGCTTCGCAGGCCGTGGTCATCGGATTCCATACTCGCGTGGACAGCAGCGCCGCCGACGTGGCCAAGCGCGAAGGGGTGCAAATCAAGCTGTATTCGGTCATTTACGAGTTGATCGACCAGGTGAAGGAAGCCATGGCCGGGCTGCTCGAACCGTTGATCAAGGAAGTGGTCATCGGCAGTGCGGAGGTCCGGAAGGTCTTCGAGCTCTCGAAGGGCGGCAGTGTGGCCGGCTGCGTCATTGCCAGCGGGCGGATTGCCCGGGGAAAAGTGCGCGTGGTTCGCCGCAAGAACGTTGTTTACGAAGGCAATATCCAGTCGATCCGGCGTTTTCAGGACGAAGTCAATGAAGTCCGGGCCGGCATGGAATGCGGTATTCGCATTGACGGTTTCAACGAGTTCCAGGTCGGCGACGCCATCGAAAGCTTCACCATCGAAAAGGTCGCTCCGAAGCTGTGATTCATGACCAACCGGGAGATTGATTATGTCCTCTCATCGACGTCTCCGCGTGCGCGAGCTGTTAAAGCGCCAGATCGGCGAAGTCGTTCGCCGCGAACTTCCGGTCGAGCAAGCGGGCCTCATCACGGTCAACGATGTGGACGTGGGCGGCGATTTCCGGCAGGCGACAGTCTTTGTCGGTGTTCTGGGAAGCGCTGAACAGCAGCGCACCGCTCTTTCGTTGCTTCAACGCCACCGCGCCCGCATCCAGGCGCTGGTCGCAAAATCAGTCATTCTGAAATACACTCCTCAACTCCGTTTCGTCATCGATGACTCGGTGGTGCGCGGCAACCGGGTTCTTGATATTATTGCCGACCTGGAACGCTCTTCGCCGGCGACATGAATTCTCCCAAGATCGTTCAGCGCATTATCGGCGGAATCAAAGGCAGCCGGACGATTTGCATCGTTGGCCACATTCGGCCCGACGGGGATTGCATTGGTTCCCAACTCGGTTTGGCCAGGGCTCTCCGGAACGCCGGGAAGAAAGTGGTCTGCTGGAACGAGGACGCGATCCCCGGGAAGCTGGCTTTCCTCGATCCCAAAGGATGGATGCAGCGGCCTGAAGGGGGACACCGGTTCGACTGTGTGGTTGCGACCGATTGCGCAAGCTACGAGCGCCTCGGCGTCGTGGGTGAACACATCCAGGACCGAAAGCTGTTCATCAACATCGACCATCATCAGAGCAATACCCGTTATGCGGAACTGAACTGGGTCTCCGCGCGCAAGCCGTCCACGGGCGAACTGATCTATCGCCTCCTTACTCTCGCTAATTGGCCGATCACGCCGCCCATCGCCGATTGCCTTTTCACTGCTGTTTCCACCGACACCGGTTCGTTTCAGTATCCCAGCACCCGGCCGGAGACCTATTACGTTGCCGGCAAACTGGTGGAGCGCGGAGCCGATCTGGCCAGGGTATGCGACGAGGTTTACCAGTCCTATCCGCTCTCGCGCATTCGGCTTCTCCAGCATGTCTTCAACAACTTCAAGCTCGCTCACGATGACCGTATTGCCTACGTCTGGCTGAGAAAGGCCGATTACCTTCGGACCGGTTGCGATCCGAACGATTCCGAAGGCTTGATCGATCATCTTCGCGCCATCCAGCCGGTCGTGGTCGCCTGCGTCTTCGAGGAGGTTAAGCCGGGATTGACGCGCATTAGCCTGCGCTCCAAAAGCAGCGACGTGAACGTGAACGAGATCGCAAACCTTTTTGGCGGCGGCGGCCATTCCGCCGCGGCGGGCGCTCGTATTCCAGGAAAGCCTCTCGCCGTCCAGCAACAGGTGATTGACGCTCTTAAAGCAGCGTTGAACTCTCATCATTGACGATGCAGACCTTTGATGTTCTGGATGGCGCGCTGCTGGTGGACAAACCGGCCGGGCCGACGTCCCATGACGTGGTCGATGCCATCCGCCGCACCTTTCGCATCAAAAAGGTCGGCCACGCCGGCACGCTCGATCCAGCCGCCACCGGTTTGCTGATTATCATGCTCGGCCGCGGCACCAAGCTGTCAGAGAAGCTCATGGCTGACGACAAGGTCTATGCTGGCGCCATCCGGTTTGGCGAAGCGACCGACAGCTACGATGCGGACGGGCGGATTACCGCCACCCAACCGGTTCCCCCGCTGACGGTGGAACAGTTGAATGAGGCGGCTCGCAGCTTTCTGGGCGACCAGTTTCAAGTGCCGCCCATGGTCTCAGCGGTGAAGAAAGAGGGAGTGCCGCTTTACAAGCTTGCGCGCAAAGGCATTGAAGTGGAGCGCAAGCCGCGCCTGATTCATATTTACAGTTTTTCCTTCGCCGATTACCAGGAGCCGCTGGGGTATTTTCGCATCGTCTGCACCAAAGGCACCTACGTCCGGAGCATCGCTCACGAACTCGGGCAACAACTCGGTTGCGGCGCGCACCTCGCCAGCCTCCGCCGCCTGGTATCGGGCAAATTCGACGTTAAGGACGCCATTTCCTTCGAAGACCTGACCCAATTGAGCAAAAGCGATCTGGAAGCGCGCGTTATCCCCTTCCTTCAACTCACAGCACTCACAGCGCTCCCGGCGGGCGGCTCATGAGAATGTCCCGGCGATTCAGGTCGGCGCCGGCGAGCCGCACCCAAAGCGGAGCGCGGACATTCCTGTCCGCGGCACGATCCACAGGACCTTCTGTTCGCGAACACACCAATCGTCGCGCACGCTGCCGCGGACACGAATGTCCGCGCTCCGCTGCGGCACAAGACACCCTCCAAGCATCCGAAATCCCGTGGCGGCCAATTCACCAGGCCCCTTCCGGGACTGCCGCTGGATGAACGTCATTCGGAAACCGGCCGAGTTGTCTGGTCCGCGCCGCAACGTCTGCGTCGCCATTGGCATGTTCGATGGCGTTCATCTGGGCCATCAACAGGTCCTTCGCCAAACCATCACCGATGCCGAACAGGATGAAGCCCAATCCGTCGCAATCACCTTCGATCGTCATCCGAACAGCATCGTCGCTCCGGACCGCGTGCCGCCGTTAATCTACTCGCTGCCGCAGAAGCTTCGGGCGATTGATTCGGTCGGCGTGGATGCCACCTTGTTGCTCCAGTTCGGCAAGGTTTTCAGCCGCCAAACAGGGGAGGAGTTTGTCCGGTCTCTGGCGCGGGACTTCGCCGGCATTCAGAGCGTGTGCGTGGGGTCCGATTTCACGTTCGGCTATAACCGAAGCGGAAACGTCCCCTTATTGCGGCGTCTGGGAGAGGAATTGGGGTTCGTCGTTCACGGTCTGGCTGCCTTGTCATTGGATGGAAAAGCCGTCAGCAGCACTCGTATTCGGGAAGCCATTCGCTCGGGAGAGTTGGACGCAGCCAGCCAGATGTTGGGACGCGCCTATGCTTTAGCCGGAGGTGTGGTCCGCGGCGATCAACTCGGCCAGGAACTCGGGTTCCCTACGGCCAACCTCGATGTCACGGGCCTGATAGTGCCCCCGTCGGGCGTCTATGCCGTTCACGTGCATCTGGAAGGCAGAAGTTATCGCGGCGTCCTGAACATCGGTTATCGCCCCACCTTGCGGAATCCCGCACCGCAACTCCGGGTGGAAGCTCACCTCCTGGATTTTCAGGGCGACCTTTACACCCAGGAGTTGGAGATGACCTTTGTGCGAAA
Organism: uncultured Verrucomicrobiota bacterium; assembly: GCA_964501475.1. Lineage (GTDB taxonomy): Bacteria > Verrucomicrobiota > Verrucomicrobiia > Limisphaerales > CAZCUL01 > CAZCUL01. The sequence continues at coordinate 5,755 of CAZCUL010000462.1, forward strand.
GCTCCGCGAGGAAATCCGCTTTCCCTCGCTCGATGCTTTACGCAGTCAAATCGAACGGGATGTCATTCAGGCGCGCGGAGTTTTCGGCACCGGCGCCGGTTGAGGCAGTCTGGCAGAGCGAGCGGCAAATCACGTTTTGAGAACGGACTCTATTCTCCGTTGAATCAGAGCTGGGGGCGCGATGCGGGCCGCTCTTCGAGACAAGCGCCAACGGAGCGAATTCATTTCGCGCTTCATGCCTCCCATGTGCCATTGCGCTTTTCCTCCGCGCAGCAGGCAGAGCAAATGCAAAAGCATGCGCCCGAAGGGCGAGTCCACCAATTTAATTTGAGCCTGCGTCTGCATAAGTTCTAACCAACCAGAGCGAGGCATATGGAATGCCAAGCAGCGGAACCCCCATTTCCACATCATCCGGCGCGGGAAATTCACGTTCGGACCCGGGTTTGCCGCGGGGAGCGGACCTATTTGCCGGGCGGAATGCAAAAGAGACGAACTGCGGGCGACGTGCGCTGTGACGGAGGGATGATCTCCGGTTTTGCGCCTGCGGCGGCCCGGTCTGGGCAGGTTAGTCCCGGGGACTTTGCGAAGCGAGCCTCTGGCTGGGTTGAGCGATCCATCTTTACGCTTGCACTCACATCTTGAGCCACTAAACGTTTCGCTTTAACCAAAAAAAAGCGTTTGAACCAGCAAGCCACCAGGACAAAGAAACGCCGGCCCGCCACCAGAGGCAAACGGATCGCACTGGCTTCGCTCGCCTCCTTTCTCCTCCTCGTCGGCTACGTCTTTCTGCCCCGAACCCCGGGGAAGGCGATTCATCATCTGGTTGAGACCGAAATCGCAGTTGAAGACCCGCACTTTCGCGAATCGGCCGGCAACCTGGTCCATGCCCCATTGACAGGCCACAACCGTGTGGAGGCCTTGCAAAACGGCGAGGAGATTTTTCCCGCGATGTTCGAAGCGATCCGCAGCGCCCGGTATAGCATCACCATGGAGAACTTCATCTTCCGTTCCGGCACGCTCAGCACTCAGATGGTGGCCGCTCTGAGCGAGCGGGCTCGAGCCGGCGTAAAGGTGCACGTGATCATAGACGCTCTCGGTAGTTCTCGCCTCGCCGATGCCGAGATAGATGCGATGCGGGACGCCGGCGTCGATTTCGTAAAATACAACAGCGTTCAATGGCACAAGATGCTTCGGGTCAATCATCGTGACCACCGAAAAATCCTGGTGGTGGATGGGAAGATTGGATTTACGGGGGGGGCCTGCCTGGCGGACGAATGGCTTGGCAATGGGGACCGCCCGGATATCTGGCGAGACACGCATTTTCGGGTGGAAGGACCGGTGGTCTCGCAAATCCAGGGAGTTTTCATGGATAACTGGGTGCAGCTCCGGCACCGGATTTTGGAAGGGCCGGAGTATTTCCCGCTGCTCGCGCCGGCGGGGTCGGCCCACGCGCATTGTTTCAAAACCGGCCCGCGTGATGGAGTCGAGACAGCCCGGCTCACATATCTTTATTCCATCTCTGCCGCCCGCAAACATATTCGCATCGCGCATGCCTACTTTTTGCCCGACGACTTGCTGATCGAGGCCCTCCTCGCCGCCCGCCAACGTGGCGTTAAAATCGAAATCATCTTCCCAGGTCTGATTGATGCACATGTCGTCCTGCGGGCATCGCGCGGGCGCTGGAACGAACTCATCAACGCCGGAGTCGAGTTCTATGAATTCCAGCCGGCCATGCTTCATTGCAAGATCATGATCGTTGATGATGTCTGGGTGCTGGCGGGAACGGTGAATTTCGACAACCGTTCATTCCGCATCAACGACGAGAATTGTTTCAATGTTTGGGACCAAGATTTCGCCGCCAGTCTCATCCGCGTCTTCGAAGAGGACAAAGAACGATCTCGCCGCGTTGATCCCAAGGAATTCAAGGGCCGGCCGTGGTATGAGAAGGCCATGGAGCACGTCGCCGCCTGGTTTCGAGTGTGGATGTAAACCAACCGAACATCCCCGCCGCGGGCGCGACCCGGCCCGCCGTTCGGCGCTGTCTTTGCGACCGCCGCCTTGAAGCCGGAACCGACTTGGGGCTGGGCATTCGGCGCAGTAGCGGGCACAACCAACGCCGTGCATCCGCCTGGCTCTCCCAATCGCCGCATTCGAGTTCCCTTTGCGCTGCTTTATCTGGCTGAGGGCGCACCGATTGGTTTCGTCTGGTGGGCGTTGCCGACCTGGTTGCGAGTCGAGGGTGTGCCGGTAAACGAGATCACCGCTCTCACCAGTCTGCTTGTTCTGCCTTGGGTGCTGAAGTTCCTTTGGGCGCCGCTCGTCGATCGCATTAGGAACGGACGCGCTGGGCTGCGCGGATGGATCGTCACAGCCCAGGTCGTCATGGGACTGACATTGCTGCCGCTCACCTGGCTGGATATGGGTGAGCACCTTGGGACGATTCGGCTGCTTCTTTTGGCGCACGCGCTCGCGGCGGCCACGCAGGACGTGTCTGTGGACGCCCTGGCCCTCCGGATTGTGCCGGAAGCGGAACGCGGCCGGCTCAATGGCGCCATGCAGGCGGGAATGCTGGCGGGACGAAGCCTCTTCGGCGGCGG
>CAZCUL010000463.1:0-7626 GCA_964501475.1 uncultured Verrucomicrobiota bacterium
AAAAGCCGTGCAACCTCGACCTCGAGCGGATGCGGTAGCGAATACGCCGTCCCGTCCTGCAGTTGGCGGACGACCGCCGCGGTTACCTCGCGATCATTGTGGCCAAGAACGACAGCCGCCAAAGCCATCGGATAATCAATGTATTCGTTTCCATCGACGTCCCAAACGTGGCTGCCGTCGCCGCGCGCCATAAATATGGGCGCCACGCCCTGGACGAACTGAGTGGGAGCTTTGCTGAAGGTTTGGCTGCACGTGGGTATGAGTTTCCTGGCTTCCGCCAGCAGCGCCTGGGAGCGCTCCAGCTTTCGCTGGCGCGCCGGAAGAGGCGGCTCTTTCGCCAGCGACAGATAATAGCCTTCGTTGCGCGCCGAACCTTCGTTTATATCAGTCATCTCCGGGTGCTTTTCCAACAAAGCCAAAATCTCGTCCAGCCCAAAGCATGCCCCGGACTGCCCCAGTCCATCATAAATCCGGCGGACAAATTCCAGATCCTTCGGCGTGTCCACGGTCCAGCGCAACGAAGCGAGAGAGAGAGCAGGCTCATGTTTCACATTGGCGAGGCGAAAGTTTGGCGACCGGCGGATGAACGTCGTAACATGCTCGCGATCCGACGGCTGCCGCGCGTCTCTCCAGGCCTGTTCCAGGGCGGCGAAAGAGAATACTTCGGCATCCAATCCATCCGGATATGTGCTTCGCAGCACATTACCGGCGTAATCACAATCGCCTCCCAGGAATCGGCTGACAACCTTGTCCACCACTGCTGGATCGAGCAGAGGACAATCGGCCGTGATGCGCAGGACGGCTTCCGGCTGGAACTGCCGGGCGGCCTGGTAAAAGCGATCCAGCACATCACCTTCGCTGCCGCGGAAAAAGGACACGCCGCGGTCTTTGCAGAATGCCGCGATTGGATCATCCGCAGGAGCCGCCGAGGTTGCCACTGCAATTTCATCCACCAGCCGCGCGCGGGAGAGCCTTTCAATCACCCGGGCGAGCATCGGTTGGCCGCCGATATCGGCCAGAACCTTCCCCGGCAATCTGGTCGATTGCATGCGCGCCTGAATGATGGCGAGAACGCGGAGCTTGGATGGCAATGGGACTTCGCTCACAATTCGATCGTGCGGCCAGCCTGATTCGATTCTTTGGCGGCCAAAGCAATGGCCAGCACGCGCCGCGCTTCGGCGCAGTCCAGCGCGGAGGTTTGGCGGCCTTCAAGGCATTCGAGGAAATGCCGCATTTCGTCCACGTACATCCGGTTGGGTTCCCAGCCCGGCGGGTCCTCTTCCGCCGTCCACTTTCCGGTTCGCGCTGTGAACCATGAAACGCGCCCGGCGCCGTAATCCCAAACGATCGTGCCTTCATCTCCAATGATCTGGCAGGTGCGGCGGTAGGCGCGCTGCACATAGTCCATGTGCACTTCACCAATCGCGCCGTTCCGAAAACGCAGCAGGATGGCCGCTGTGTCCTCGGTATCAATCTCCAGGCGGCTTAAGCGGCCGGCAAAACAGCAGACCGCGCCCACTTCTCCCAACAGCCAGCGGATGTAATCCAGTTCGTGAATTGCATCGAGAATGATGCCGCCGCCCTGGGCCTGGCGAGCGCTGTAGTTGCGGCGATAATCCTCCTGCGGATGCCAGTCCGGCAGATATTGGCCAACTTCGACCCGGGCAGAACAGACTTTGCCGGGAACGTTGTCGTCCAGAAGCCGTTTGACGACACGGAGACCAGGGTGAAAGCGCAGATTGCAACCCACCAGCGAAACAAGATTCCGCTCTTTCACACTACGGAGCAGGTCTTCGGTGCCTTCCAGGCGGTCTGCCAGAGGCTTCTCAATGAAGAGATGGCATCCGCGCTTCGCCGCGGCCAGCGCCGGATCCAGATGCGCGTGGGTTGGCGTGGTAATCAGCGCCACCGTAGGCCGCCAATCCCAGGCAGCTTCCATGCTCTCCACCGATTCAATGCCAAAGCGGGAAGCGATCTCGGCCCGGCGCTCCGCCTGCGGCTCGCAAGCCAGGATTTCGCCGGCCTTGAGTATCTGCAGATTGGCGATATGCCGCCTGCCAATCGACCCGCAGCCGACCACCAGAAATCGGTGCTGCATCATTCCTGATTCCGATCGAAGGGACCGTTTGGGTGCTCACTCAGCCAGTTCTCGCGGAACAGCGCGCCATGAATCATGTCCACTTCCTGCCCGTTCCAAAGACATTGCCGCACCCGCCTGCCGTCGTCGCACATTCCAACACGGTCCATCAGCGCCAGCATTGGCTTGTTGGGAGCGACGGTTCCGGCTGTCACTTTGCGAATGCCGGCCTGGCGCAGCAGATAATCGCACGCTGCCACCCAGGCTTCGGTGGCCAAACCCTTCCCGCGCGCGGTCGCCTCGCCGATCAGGATTCCGACATCAGCCACGGAATGAACCGGCTCGACGTAAGCGTTCAGATTTCCAATGTGGCCGAGCGGCGGTTCCCTGGCGACAATCGCCCAGAAATAATTCGGGGTGTCGTGAAACGACTTCATGTATTGACGGCAGCTCTCCAATGTGTGCCGGCGATGCCGCTGCTCGCTGTATTTGGTTCCATCGGGATCATTGAGCCAGCCGACATACCGCTCCGAAAGGTGCTTTTCGGAGAACGGCTCGAGGCGCAGCCGCGGCGTGAAAATGACGGGAGAAGAGGCCAAAGGCTAAGCGGCGATTCTTTGCTGTATCCAATCCCTGATTGCCTCCCCCGGATGCGGATGAAGCGTTTTTAAAAAGCCGCGATTTCGTTCCGCCGTGCGCTTTCGCAGGTCCTGATCGCGTATCAGTGATTGAACTTCACGAACGGCAGAAACCTCCTCACGAAAAATATCCGCATAACCGCGACAGCTCGCGATGAAAGTATCCTCCCGTTGCAAGCCGGGTTGAATGCTCACCACCGGCTTGCCGAAAACAATCGCTTCCAGTAACAGCATCGAACTGACCCCCGTCACCAGGTCCGCCCAAAGAATCCATGGATGCGGCTTCTCTGCGCGGCCCAGCGGACAGACGTTCAGGCCGGAAACGCCGGGCAATTGCTCCAACCTTCTCGTAAAGGCCGGCGCATCTTCGTAAGGGTGAAATTTGATGGCCAAAGTAACGGGTTTCTCCGGAGTAGCCACCGCGGCCGCGGCCCGGTGGAGGAGCGCAAACGAATCAAATTCCTCGAAGCCAAAAGGTTCGTTGACACCGGCCGCCACGTCGCTGGCGATCGGCTCGCTGACGAAGAGGACCTTTACGCCGGCTTCCCGCCTCGGCGCCTCGATTTTTGCCTCCAGTTCTTTGCGGTGCGACATAACCGAGGCGAGCCATGGATGCCCCGTGACAAACATCTGCTCCCTGGCAAATCCCAGCGCCTTAAGCTCTCCCAGTTGCCCAGCGTCCACTGCGCCCACAAAATCCGGTTTCCCGGAGGCAAAGCGCGAAGCAAGGTTGGCCCACGTGTCGTTCACTGCCAGCGAAGGAACGCCCTTCTCCCGAGCGATCTTCCAAAGGAGCGGCTCAAATGGCGCATAGTGGCTTGTTCCGGTTACAAGGGCAGCAGCAGGCTGTTGGTTCCAGCGATGGCGGATGTCCGTTTCCTCGAACGCCTCCGGGAACTCGATGCAGTTTATCCCCGCGCGATCAAAGACCGCCGTCGCTCGGGGCAGCGTCCAAACATCGAAAGAAAACTGTGCGCGCTGCCCGGCCAAAAAGCCGGCGAGCACATTGGCGCCTCCCGGATCACGCGCGGCGAATCGCAAGTGCGCCATCGTCGGTTACCTTCGCCAGTTGATCGCGGTTGGCCCAGACCTTCTCGAAGGCCTGGCAGATTTGCTCCACCCACGGCTCGCCCACTGCCTCGTAAAGGTGGGTGTGATAAAACACTTCGCGCTCGAACAATTGCTCAGTGACCGGACAAAGGCCGGGGCCGTATTGCCGCCCGTCTTTGCCGGGCCATTCGCCTTGGTAGAGCGGTTGCAGATAGAGCGGCCGGCAATAACCCTCGAAGCAGTCCGCGCCTTCCGCAGCCAGGGCTTTGACCAATTGGCGCCGCGTGATGCCCGCCTCCTTTTCCTCCAGCCGCATTGTGTAAGTGTAATAAACATGCGTCCGGTCGGGGCGCACGACCGGCACACGCAATCCCGGCAATGGGCCGAGCCGCTTGTCGAAAACAGCCGCGATCCTCTGCCGCGGGCGTGTCAGCCGATCCAACTTCTTCAACTGCTCGCGTCCGATGGCCGCTTCAATCTCCCCCAGGCGGAAGTTGAACCCGAGGATCGATTCGCGGTTTTTCTTCAAGCCCATCTCCTCGACGACCGCTTCACCATGGTTGCGGATGAGTTGAAGCCGGTGTGCGAGATCGGAATCGTGCGTGCAGCAGACCCCGCCCTCACCCGTTTGAATCGTTTTGTGGCAGTTGAGGCTGAAGACCCCGATGTCCGCCAGCGTGCCGGCCCAGCGGCCCTGATACTTTGCGCCGGGGGCCTGGGCCGCGTCTTCGATCACCCGGATGCCGCGAGGCCGCGCCAGTTTCAGGATTGGCTCGAAGTCGGCCGGTTGACCGGCGAGGTCCACGGCGATGATCGCCCTGGTGCGAGCGCTGAGACATTTCTCGATGCTGAGTGGGTCGAGATTGAAGGTGTTCGGGTCGATGTCCGCAAAGACCGGCGTGCCGCCGAACACGCGCACACAACTGGCTGACGCCGTCATGGTGAAGGGCGATACGATCACCTCGTCGCCCGGCCCGACGCCGCACGCCCCCACGGCTGCGATCAAGCCGCTCGTGGCGCTGTTTACCGAAACCGAGTGCGGGACCTCGAAGTACCGCGACCATTCCTCCTCAAACGCGCGCACCTGCGGCCCGCCGAGAAAGTTGTCGCCCATCGACCCGAAGAAAAGACTGAGATGTCCCGACTGAACCACCTTGCGCGCCGCCTCGACCTCCTCCGCGCCAAGCGAGTTGTAAGGCGGCACGGGCCGGGAAACCGTCTTCGGGCCGCCAAACAGAGCCAGTCTTTCCCTGGCGATCATGAATTCAATTGTTCAAGCAGGTGGCTGACGCGGGCGGCGCGTTCCAACAGGGCCTGCCATTCCACCGGTTTGTTCTCGGCCACGTCCACAGCCGCGCGAATGGCGCTGAGTATCGACTCGGGCGAGAGGACGCAATCCGCGGGCAGAGGCTCACCCGCCAGGCTGAAGTAACCGGCAAACTTCGGGTCCGGCTGGACAATGAAATGTTCGACGCGCGATTCGGAATCGACGACCCGAATCCGTTTCTTCTCAAAGAGCAAATCCAACTCGAATGGCGAATAGGGGCAGCCGCTCGTGGGCAGGAAGACGATGCGCCGGTCGCCCCACGTCAATTCAAACAAGGGTGAGTCCGCTTCGCCCGACAAGCGACGGCAGGCCGTGGGTTCGCCGAACATTGCCAGCATCCGCTCCAGGCCGTGCGAAGCGTTGGCCGTCGCCGCGCCGTAGTATCGGACCGACCCTGAGCACAAGGCCCCGTTCCGCCCTTGTCTGCATTCTGCTTCCAAACGGACGTAGTACGGATCGAACGCGCGAAAGTAATTCACAATCGCCGCGCGCCCGCTGGAACCGATGATCGCTCGCAAATGGTCCGCCTCCCTGCCGCCAATCGCCAACGGCTTTTCCAAAATCACACAACGGACGCCTGGCATGGCGAGGACAGTTTCGACGATGGAGCGCCGCTGCTCCGGCGGCGTGCAAATGCTGACAATCTCCGGCTGCGTCTGTTTGAGCAGCGTGCCCAAATCGGTTCCATGCTTTGGGATGGCCCAGCGCCCGGCAAAAGCTTCAGCCTGCTTTTCCTCGCGATCAGAACAACCGATCAGCTCGATACCCAGCCGGCGGTAAGCAAGCGCATGCGTGAGCACGAGGCTTTCGTCCTTCTCATTGAAGCCTCCGGCAATCCGTCCGCAGCCGATGATGAATGCCCTAGGGCGCATCCAGTTTCATGGGTTCCTGGCGCGCCTTGCCGCCGGAGCTCGGAAAGGTAAAGGAATCATCACGCCAGACGTTGCTCCTGGCCAGATCAGCGTTTGCATCGAGGAATTGAACGATATCAAAACTCGTGAACGCGGGATTCTGAGGGTAAAGCGTTTCGAAAATGGCGCTGATGACGGCGAAATCCTCCGCGTGGTCAACGCACAAGCGATAACGCGGCCGGTCCAACTCCGCCGGCGCAAATAAATTGAGCAACCGATACTGTTCCGGATGATGATAGAAGTACGGCGTCACGTTCAGGCGGTCGTAGGGCTCACGGGTCAAGCGCGAAACCTCCTCGAGGGCAGCCGTGGCATACACCTGCACATCAAACCCGATTGGGAAGGTCAGCCGATCCAGCACGTTGGCAAGGTAATCGACCCCGCCCGTGCTATGACGTGCAACGGCTGCATCAATGATTCCCGGGTCCACAAGCGGACAGTCGCCCGTCACTTCAACAATCACATCAGCCATGACAGAGCGAGCCGCGTTTAACGTGCGGTCCAAAACGTCGTCCAGGGAACCGCGGAAGCACTCCACGTTTTCGCCGCGAGCAGCCTCTTCCAGAGGGCTATCCGACGGGTCAGAACTCGTCGCCAGGCAGATCACATCGACTCGCTGACACCGTTTCAGGCGTTCGAAAAGCCGGCAAACCATCGGTCGGCCAAGGATGGGCTTGAGGTTCTTTCCTGGAAGCCGCTTCGAGCTCATCCGGCTTTCGACAATGGCAGCCGCGCGCATCAGGCACCGTCGGATTCAACGGGGTTCAATTTGCCCAGGAGGATTCCGTCAACATAGTGGTCCCGGCAGCGGAAATGCCGCTTGCGAACGCCCTCGACGACAAAGCCTGCCTTCTGAAATGCGCGGGCTGAGCCCTGATTTGTTTCGTAACAACTGGCGGTGAGTTTGTGCAGCTTGAGCTGGCCAAAGGCGAACTCGCTCAGAACCTGAATCGCTTCCGCAGCATAGCCCTTTCCCCAGCAGTCCTTCTCCCCGATCATCAACCCGATGTCCGCGAAACGGTGAACGCGGTTGAGCGGCCCCAGCTTGATGTTGCCAATGTGGCGGTCGCCTTCCTTGAGAACGACAGCAAAGAAGAACGCATCCGCATCGGCCGAGACCTTCTGCACATAATCCCGCAAACTTTCGGCCGTGTGGCGCATAAAACGTGTCTCGAGATACTGCACCACCTCGGGATCGTTCATCCAGCGCACGTAGGCCCCGGTAACGTCGCCAGGACCAGCCGGACGCAAATAAAGCCTTTCGCCGAAACAGGTCGTTCCACGGGTTTGCTCCGAGTGCATGCCAAATCAAGTGTGCAGGCGGATGGGAATCCCCGCATTGCGCAGGTGCGCCCGCGTCTGCATCGGATTCTGGTCCCGGAAGCAAAAATAGGTTCCCGCCGACACCGCGTCCGCCTTTCCAGTCAGAAAGCCCTCGATGAAATGCCGGGCCAAACCGCAGCCACCGGAGGTAATGACGGGCACTGAGACACTGTCCGCAACGCGTCGCGTCATTTCCACATCCAATCCTTCGCCCGTGCCGTCACGGTCGATTGAGGTTAGAAGGATTTCCCCGGCGCCACGCCGGGCAGCCTCGCAGGACCACTCACTCGGCTCAAGGTC
>CAZCUL010000464.1:0-3030 GCA_964501475.1 uncultured Verrucomicrobiota bacterium
TTCCGCCTAAATTGTTGCGGGGCCGGGCGGGTGATCCCCCCGATCCTGTCTTTCCATCGAGATCGTAAATGTTCCTGCCCGGTTCAGGATCGACGATGTGAGTCATGACGAAAGAGGTCCATCCGAAAAGGTCCAATTGCAGCCGGGGCAGCCGGGGCCGAGTTCTTGCTCTCCCCGGTCCACTCCTCCATTTGGGATGGAGGAGTGGTGAGCGGCCGGACATTACTGTGACTGGCCAATCTCAGCGCTGCCTTTGCTCTCCAAAATCGCGGCGGTAACGCTCCAGGAGCGCGGCCGGATCGTTCGGTAGGAAATAGACCTTGCCTCGCAATGTCTTTGTCTCGCCGGGTTTCAGGCCGCCGATCCGCGGGTCGTTGTGAATGCAAACGATCACGCCCTGGAATAATTCCTGGGTGTTGTCCCAGGCGGTAGCCAGCAAATAGCGATGGTCCCGGGAAAAACAACCGATCAAGCCGTTCGCCGGCTGCTCGGGGCTGAGCGGACGCGGGTTCACATCGTTGGTGCTGATGCCGGGCGGCACGTAAACCTGTCCTCCCCGGTAAATGGCTTCCTCGGTGCGGTGCGTCTCGTCGAGCGTGCGAATTCCCCGATCTGTGAAGATGAAGCAGCGTTTGACGTAGTTGCTCTGATCGAGACCGGTAAATGCCTTGACCCGAATGCACGGCTGAAACCACTGAACGTCCACAAACTCCTCGCCGCTGTTTTGCACTTCGAGCCGAAAGTCCACCTCGTCCCGCCCCGCTCGAATGTCATGCGCTATTTCCACGGACGGTTCGACCTGCGTCCGCAGCCGAATCCGTTTGCCGTTGCGGGCAGCGCCTATCACCTCGGTCCGGTGGGGAATGGTGGTTTGATGCCAATCGCGATGCGTCGAACCGCTGCGGCAGAACGCCTCCAAATACCAGATCGAGACTGATCCGCCCGGCATTTCCGAACTCGAAATCGATAGCATATTGTTCGTCCAGGCGATGCTGAGGCCGTCGGCGGCCGGAGACGACGTTGCGGCGGCCCATAAAGTGAACGCGGCGGTGGCGATCTGGAGTTTTCGATTCATGTTCCTTTGTCAGGCTTCCGGGAGGAGCGGGGGAAAGCCGGCCGACTTTTTCCGGCTTGCGGCGTTTGCCGGGATTTCGGTTGACCCAGCCTTTGTGCTGTTAACTGGCGCGGGTGTTGTCTCAAGGGCTTATCACTGTGCCGGACGAATGCGCACCGAGGTTTTGAGTGAGAGTTGCTGTGGGCGGCGTGCCGACCGGGTTTAGGGTATATGATTCGCCCGCGACAGATTTGACACCTCCGGCGAGATATTCGGCCAGATCGTTTTCCGAGACGGGTGTTCCGGCCGGCTTGTTATTCTCCCGTGCCCACTGTTCTTTGGCCAATTCGATCTGACGAAGATTATTTCGAATCTTGACCTCCTGTGCCTTTGCCCTGGCCTTCTGCAGGGCCGGCAAAACCAGTCCGGCGCCAATGGCCACCGGAACGATCAGGGCGGGGCCGGCCAGCATCTGGCTGGCTTCCTGGTTTCCGTTGCCGGTTACAAGCCATCCGGAATCCGTGTTCTGAGCGACTGCGTAAGAAAAGCCGGGCTGGCTGCCGCCAAAGAACTCCTGCACGGATTTGAAGGCGGCGCTGCCGGAGCCCGTTTCGCGCTGCAGAAGCTTTTCCTGCACCTTGTTAACCGCGCGAGCCAGGCGGGCGCTGACGAACAGGAAATGGTTGCCCTCCGTCGGCATTCTCCGCGAAAGGCGTTGAAACTCCTCGGTGCCTCGAAGGCCGGCCTGCGTCCCATCCTTCGCGGCCAGCGCTTCCTGGATGAGGAGCTCGCTGGAAGCCAGGAAAAGATAGTTCCCGCTCTGCGCCACTGTGGGACGCACCGGAAACGGAATGGGCAGAGGCAACGGCATGGTGCGCATCTTCAGATCCGGCTGGTCCACGCGAATCACCTGTTCGTTTTCCTTCAACCCTTCATCGATTCGTTGAAAGAGAAGATCGCTTTTCACCTCGAGCACCAGCATCAATCCCGGCATCGGGATCTGGACGGACTCGTTTTGTCCGGTTGGAATGGAGAATGGCTTGCCTTCATCGAGCGTGAGCACAAATCCATAGTTGCCACCCAACGACGCCAGCATTTCGTCGAGGCTGTGGCCTGTCTCGGAACGGAAGCGATCCTGAAAGTCCTGGATACCTTTCTCGACCTCGGCGATGCCTAAACGCCGGACTTCCTGCTGAATAACCTTCCAGAACCCAGCCAGGTCGAAATCCGAAAAACTCGCAATGGCCACATTGGTCGAAAGCAACGCCAGGCTGCCGAAGTCGTGCGGCTCGCGGCCAAAGAGCGACCAGATGTAACCCGACCCTTTCCCCTTGTAGTGGTGCAGAAGAAACTTGGTGTGATAAAAACCCGGTTCCAGCGCAATCGAGCTGACTCCGAGTCCGCTGATCTCTTCAATGCCGCTCTGGTCCACGAGGCGTTGCGCCACATCAATACCGCGCATCACATTGGTGCGCTCTTCGCTCGTATCGGGCATCGATTCAAGAAGGGCGCCGAGCTTTTGCAGTTTGGCCGAAAGATTTGTCAGCCATCGTTCCGTGCTCAAATAGGCGTAAAGATTGCCTCCGGGATCGAGACGGCCTGTGACTTCCTCGAAGCTGGTCTCCTCGGCCGGCTCGATCTCGCCCTTCGTCAACTCGACAGCCTGTTCGGGCGTGCCGGAACCGGGCGTGTCCTTCGGTTTGCATCCAGTCAACATCAAGCCGCTCACAGCAACCGTGGCCAGCAGCGATTTCCAAAGTGAGGTCGTGTTCGTCATAATTCACATTCTCTTTCCCGATTTCGACTCGCTTTGAGGGAAAAGGTAAAGCCCAAAAGATGGAAGGAACAGCGTAGGACAGGCGTCTCGCCCGTCCTGGCTCGCGCTCCAGCGCGAGCTGTGAACAGAAATTCATGGAGAGTTTCGACGATCTCGGAATCGCACATTGTGAGCATGAACCCGGCGGTTCGGTCGGACC
>CAZCUL010000465.1:0-10943 GCA_964501475.1 uncultured Verrucomicrobiota bacterium
GCGACAAAGTTTCCGACAAAGTTTCCGACAAGGAAAGGCGAAAGGATTCCCTAAAATGTCCAAACTCCTGGGCTCGCGCTGGAGCGCGAGCCCAGGACAGGCGAGACGCCTGTCCTACGTGAATTCCAGGGCGATTCCGAACATTCCGTTGGGTAAGAGCCGCGCTTCGATGCGCAAGCCGAGGCTGTCCGAAAGGGACTTGACGAGGGCCAGGCCCAAACCGGTGTGCGCCGAGCCGGTTCGGGCGGCGTCCTTTCGCCAAAGGGGCTCGAAAATCTTTGTCAGTTCCGCCTCCGTCAGGGAGTCGTTTGTATTGGCGATCCGAATGATGCTGGAGGCATTGTGCGGTTCGATCTCACATTCGATGCGGCCCTTTGCGGGCGTGTATTCCACGGCGTTGTCCAGGAGGTTGAAGAGGATCGAGCGCACCAGTTCCCGGTCGGTCCTCACCCGGTGGCTGCCGGAAACCGAACAGGCGACGTCAAGATTCTTCGCCGCAATCTTCGTTTTGAAACAGGCCCGCAATTCCTCGAGCAATTCCGCGAGGTCCACTGATTCGCTCCGGACATTGGCCAGCCCTGCCTGGGTTCGCGCGAGGGCCAGCAACACACTGAGCATGTGTTCCATTCGCTGAGCCAGCTCGAGGGCTTCGTCCGGCAGGCGGCCGGAAATTTCGGGATCGTCGCGCCATCTCTGAGCGGCCTCGGCCAGGGTTCGGAGTTCGGCAACGGGCGTCAGCAACTCGTGAGCGGCATTGGCGGTAAATTGCTTCTCGCGTTGAAAGGCATTCTCCAGTCGATCCATCAGGCGGTTGAGCTGATCGACAATTGGATTCAACTCAGCCGCGGTGCCGGCCGGTTGAAATCGCCGCGTCAGCGAATTGGCATCGATGCGAGTGACCTCCTCGGCCAGGGCATCGACCGGCTGCAATCCTTTGCGAGTAGCGCGCCGGACCACCCAGCCGACGAGCAACAGCAGCACGAGCCCGCCCAGAGCCAGCCCGCCGAGGAGGCCCTTCAGCGTGCGATGCAGCTCGACGGTGTCGCGGGCAAACACCACGCTGAACGTGTAGTGGCCCGGATCATTCTCCGCCGCGACGCCAGTGTCGTCTTCGAGCGGAATGAAGCCCAGCCCCGCGGCACGGCCCGGCCGGCGGCCAGGCAGAGTGAGATTCCAAAACACGGGATTCGTTTCCGGCCCGGCTCGTCGAGGCAAGGAAAGGTCTCCCAAAGATGGCGAGCGCGCCTGGACGCTTCCGTCGAACATCCAGACCTGATAATATTCGGGCTGCGGGCCGCCTTCGAATTCCGGCAACGGCCGTTCGGTGAAGTTGAGGCTCATCCCGTCTCTCCCCGGCTCAGCCAACTGCGTCAGGGCACGCGCTTTGGCGAGCAATGCGGAATCAAACTCGGCAAACAGAATATGCTTTATGGCCGGATAAAGGACGGCGCCGCCCATGATCATAAGGGCAGCCAGGCCAGCCATGAGCGTCCAGGTGAGGCGTTGGCGAATGGATCTCATGCGCATGGGCGGAAACCCGGGAAGTGAATCGGTGCCTCTTCGCTTCGGCGGCTACAGGCAGGCCGTGAGGGCTGAGGACGCATGAACTACTCGCTGTCCGCGTGGAGCGTGTAACCAACGCCCCGGCGCGTGTGGATCAGCGGGGGGGAATTCGGTGCTTCAAGCTTCTTGCGCAGGCTCGAAATCGTGGATTCGACGGCATTGCTGAAAAGCTCGGTTCCGGAATCATAAATATGTTCTTCAATCTGGGCGCGGGTCACGACTTTGCCTTGGTGATGAATGAGGAATTCCAGGAGACGATACTCGCGTGGCTGGAGATCGATCCGCCGGCCGGCTCGCACCGCTGTCCGGGCATCGGTATCCAGTTCCAGGTCCGCCACGCGCAGCATCGGGTTCCGCTGGCCGTAATTGCGACGCACCAGAGAACCGACTCGAGCCAGCAGTTCCTCGAGCGCGAAAGGCTTGGCCAGGTAATCGTCCGCGCCGGCGCGGAGCCCCGTGACACGGTCCTCAACGGTGCCCTTGACCGTGAGGATCAGCACCGGCGCATTGCGGCCCCCTTCCCGCAGCTTTCTCAGCAGGCTAAGACCATCCATTCCGGGCAGCATCAGGTCGAGGATGATGGTATCGTAGGAATTGGATTCGGCCAGCCAGAGACCTTCAGGACCGTCGGCGGCCGCATCCACCACATAACCGACTTTGCGCAAGGCGATGGCGATGGTGCGGCGCAGTTTGGGCGAATCCTCTACGAGCAAGACTCTCACCTGCGCTCAATTTCCAGGATTTTACCGCGCGAGCTTAATTCGACCTCGCGCCGTTTTCCTCGCGACAGCACTTCCACATGGTAAACCACCCGAATGTTCGTTTCCTTTTTCGCGTGCTTGATGGAGGCGTTCGGAAACGTCTTGTTGATCGATTTGATGACGTCGGCCGGGAGGTCCTGAATTTGTTCGTCGATCTCGACAATCTGCCCATCGGGAAGAATCTCGACTTCAATCTTCCGGCCATCCTTGTGTTTGAGACTGATTTCATATTGCCGATCATTGTCGCCACCTTCCCTCTCGACCCGCACCACTTCAGCGTTGGGAAATGTCTTCTGGACGGCTTCACGCACCGGCTCGGGCAACTTCTCGAAAGATAGGTCGTCGTCACCGCCCGACGCTCTAAAGTTGTGACCGACCCAATAAAGCCCGGCCAGGATGGCGAGGGCAAACCATGTGCGACCTGTTTTCATGCGAGACAACTTTCTCTTTCCGCGCCTCTCCTGATGAAACCGAGGTTCCAGGGAGGGGTCGCGGGCATTTAGACGAATACTTTGTCTTAAAAACCTTACCCAGAGATTACGCGAAGGGATTGTCGCTGCTGGTACAACCAGCGCAAGGTTGAACGGATGCTCATTTGAGCGGGGCGTATCTGACGGAGCGCGGTTGTCCCCAGCCGCAGCGCGAAGAATTTGAAAGGGCCTGGGGGATACTCACGCGTCGTCGCGCTTTCCATCTGGCTGCGAGGACAGGTTTTGAGGAAGGGAAAAAGCGGTAGAGGACGTCCTCCGTAGCAATACTGCGGAGGGTGGACAGTCCAAGACGCTTCGCGATTACCGGAGCCGCTGGGAACTCCGCCAGGTTTTGGACTGCCCGCCCTCCATAGTATTACGGCGGACGGGCGCCAGTCCTCTGGCGCTTTAACAACGGGCCAATCCTGGCCGTGAGCCGCAGCACGCTCCGGGAAAGGCGGATTTCGTTTTCATGGCTGTGTGTTTGGGACGGGTGCGGATGGTTTAGGCTACCGCCGCTCCCGGGTTAAAATGGGAAATTGCTGGCGCGCCGGTACAAGTGGCAAGATGCGCCTTTCCCGTCAGTTTTTCTCAAATGCCCTTGAATATCTCAGTTTTTCATGAGTCCAACCCCGAAGGCGCGCGGCTGCGTAGAGCACCGGCGGCCGACAGAGAGTCAACCAGAAGCAACGTATGATGGATCGAAGGATTGAATTTCGAGTGGGCAAGAAGGAAACCTCCGGGTCTCCGGATGGGAATCGTGTGCGGGCATTTACCCTGATCGAATTGCTGGTGGTTATCGCCATCATCGCCATTCTGGCGGCGATGCTTTTGCCGGCATTATCGCAAGCGAAGGAAATGGCCAAGCGCATTTCGTGTACGAGCAATCTGCGCCAGATCAACCTCGCCTTGAAAATGTATCTCAGCGATCACGAGGACAAATATCCCACCCGGACTGTGCCCACGAATCGCTGGCCGGCGCTTCTGCAAGACGGCTATCAGAATCTGATGGTACTCCGGTGCCCGACCGACGTGCCGGAACCGCCCAGCAGTGGCGGCAGTACGCCTGCGGACAAGGCGCCGCGCAGCTACATTTTCAATGGCTGGAACGATTTCTTTGGTTCCATGACTCCGACCAAGTCGATTTCGGAGAATGACATTCGCGAGCCGTCGGAAACAATCACCTTTGGGGAAAAGGAATCGACTTCGGGCCATTTTTGGATGGATTTTTTGGAAGGCGTCGGCAACGAGTTGAGCGAACTCGAGCAAGCGCGCCATAGCAGCGGGCGCAAGGGAGCGGGCGGCGGCGGTTCAGTCTATGCCTTTGCCGACGGAAGCACGCGCTACCTGAGGTTTGGCCACTCCGTTTCACCTATCAACCTTTGGGCGGTGACGGACCTTTGGCGCACGAATAACGCCTTTGCGAACTAACGCGGTCGCGTCGCAGCCTCTCAGCGACGGCGAAAACAACTCGAAGCTCGTGCCAGTGGCACGCCACGGGGATGAAGCGGGGTGAACCCGCGCGCTTTACGTCCGCCCCGATTCTCACTATCGTGGCCGGCATGAAACAAGGCCGTGTTTTTCTGGGCGCATGCGCTGCTTTCCTTTTCATTCTCTCCGTGAACGTGGGGCGGAGCGAGAACTGGCCCGCCTGGCGGGGCCCTGCCGGGCAGGGGATTTGCCGGGAAACCGATCTGCCTCTTCGCTGGTCCACCAATGAAAATATTCGCTGGCGCGTTCCCTTGCCTGACCGTGGCAATTCCACGCCCATTATCTGGGACCGGCGCATTTTTGTGACCCAGGCGCTGGCAAGGGAAGGACGGCGCACTTTGATGTGCTTCGACCGCGCCGATGGCAACTTGCTCTGGCAGGCTGGAACGGCCTATACGGAGGAGGATCCCACCCACGACACCAACCCGCACTGTTCGGCCTCGCCGGTGACCGATGGCGAACGCGTGATTGCTTCATTCGGTTCAGCGGGCCTTTTCTGCTATGACCTGAATGGAAAGGAACTGTGGCGGCGCGAGCTGGGCAAACAGACTCACATCTGGGGCAACGGCAGTTCGCCTGTCATCCATGATGACCTTTGCATTTTGAATTTCGGTCCGGGCGAGCGGATGTTTCTCATCGCGCTGGACAAACGGACCGGCAGGACGATTTGGCAAGTGGATGAGCCGGGCGGCCATTCCGGATTCAAAGGGCCCGGTGAGGAAAAGGCGCCTTGGATCGGCTCCTGGAGCACGCCTGTGATTACGGAAGGAGCGGAGCAACTTTTGATCATGAGCTGGCCAAATCGCCTTTGCGCGCTCGATCCGAAAAGCGGGAAGGAATTGTGGACTTGCAGCGGATTGAACCCGCTGGTTTACACATCGCCTTTGGTGGCGAAGGAAATCGCCGTCGCTATGGGCGGTTTCAATGGAATGGCGTTGGCGGCGCGGCTTGGGGGCAAGGGCGGCGTTACCGAGACGCATCGGCTTTGGCATCATCCGCGCTCACGGCAGCGGATCGGCTCGGGCGTCGTTCATAACGGTCACGTCTTCATTCTGGACGAACCGGGCATCGCTCTCTGCCTGGAATTGGAGACCGGCCGGAAGGTATGGGAGGAAAGGCTGCGGGGGCCGGGCCCGGACTCATCGTCCTGGTCCTCCCTGGTCCTGTCTGGGGACACGATTTATGCGATGAGCAAATCGGCGGACGCGTTTATTTTGAAAGCCGGTCCCGAGTTCGAACTCCTGGCCACGAATTCGCTTGGCGAACGCACGATGTCTTCGATAGCCGTATCGGATGGCGAATTGTTCATTCGCACTTACCAGGCGCTCTGGTGTGTGGGCAAATCGCCTCGCTGACTGCCAAAATGCGAAACAGCCTTGAAAAGACTTTGCAACACTCATTCATGAGTATCGGGGTCAGAATCTGGATTGTCGTTGGCGGGTTGGTGGTATGCAACGGGCCGTTGCTGCGCGCCCAATTGCAGCCGCCCGAGCCGCAACCCATCGTCGGAGCGCGCATGCCCGCGCTCAGCCCGGACGGCAAGCGGCTCGCTTTTGTTTACCGGGGCGACATTTGGGCGGCGTCGGACCGGGGAGGGCGGGCTCTTCCGGTAACACAAAACATCGAGACGGATGCGTTCCCGATCTTTTCACCGGACGGAAGCTGGATTGCATTTGGCAGCAAACGCTATGGGAATTGGGACATTTTCGCGATCCCGGCGCAGGGCGGGCTGGCGCGCCGGCTCACTTATCATGGAGGCACGGAAATCCCCCACGGCTGGAGCCCGGATGGCAAATACCTGCTCTTCTCCGGGAAACGGGATCGGCCGGACTGGGGAATCTTTGCGCTGGATGTAAACACGCTCGGAACAGATCTCCTTTGCGAGGATTACGCGCCCCTTCACTACCCCAGCTATTCGCCTGACGGCAAGGCGATCGTTTACGGCCGTTACGGCTTTCATTGGACACGGCCGCGTTACGCCGGATCCGCCGCTGCGCAGATAGTGCTTTTCAGTCTGGAAAGGAAGAATCGCCTGCAGATCACGGCCAACGAGTTTCAGCATTTGTGGACGCAATTCCTTCCGAATGGAACGGAGGTGATCACCGTGACCGTGGCGCAAGAGACGCCTTCGGCCAGTCTGCTCACAAATTCAACCGGCAAGGTCGAGGACAATCCGGGACGGACCCCGAATCTTTGGAGATTCGATCTCGAGGGCAATGGCAGGCAATTGACCCATTTTGTGGGCGGGGCGGTGCGTTTTCCGACTGTGGCATCGAAGAGCGGAGACATTGCTTTCGAGTATGAAACAGACCTGTGGCTTCTGCGCTCGGGAAGGAAACGCCCGAAAAAAGTGGAACTGTATGTGGCCGGTGATGAAAAACAAAGCACCCGCCGGCGGGAAACGCTCAAGTCCGGCGTGACTGAAGCGGAACCTTCTCCGGAGGGAAAGCTTTTTGCCTTTGGCTTGAAGGGCGACATTTGGACCGTGCTGATCGACAAGCCCAAGGGAGCGGCTGGACGCGGCGCTGAATTCGCCCGCCGGCTGACGGACTGGGCGGGAGACGATTCGGACTTCTCCTGGGCGCCGGATGGGAAGAAGATTTATTTCACGTCGGACCGCGAATTTACCACCCGCATCTACGAGGTGGAATTGGAGACGCTGGAAACGAAGTCTCTCTGGAACCGTTCCGAAGATGTGACCGGTTTGCGGATATCGCCGGACGGAAAGCAGCTTGGCTTCTGGGTTTCCGGACCGGAAGGCGGCCTGCACGTCATGGAAATCGCCGATGGGGCATTGCGGCGTATCGTCAAAGTCCCGGGACCGCAGTGGCGTGGCGTCGGCGGGGGAGAATATTCCTGGTCGCCGGACATGAAATGGATGGCCTATACGCATCGGGGAGAGAGTGGTGCCTGGAACATCTGGGTCGTGCCGGCCGATGGCGGCGAGCCTGTGAATGTGACGCATCTTTATGCGCATCACAGCGAACCGACCTGGTCGCCCGACGGCAAGTACCTGTTCTTTCAGAGCAATCGCAGCGGGGCCGGCCTTTACGCTCTTCCGCTCGTGCCCGAGGCGGTCCGGTTGGACGACGCCGATATCAAGTTCACAAAATCGACCAACGCCGTTTCGGTCAAAATCGACTTTGAAAACATTTCGCGGCGCATTCGCAAAGTGGCGTCCCAGAATCCACAGGCCGACTTAACGGTCACGCGGGACGGCTTGATTCTGTTTCTGT
This sequence comes from uncultured Verrucomicrobiota bacterium, assembly GCA_964501475.1. GTDB lineage: Bacteria > Verrucomicrobiota > Verrucomicrobiia > Limisphaerales > CAZCUL01 > CAZCUL01. The sequence continues at coordinate 7,522 of CAZCUL010000465.1, forward strand.
CCGAGGGAGACGTCTGGTCCGCGACATACGACGGAAAGGAAACCAAACGGCTCACGACCGGCGGCGGCAAATTCCAGTTCCGCATTTCCAGCGACGGCAAAAAGATGTTCTACATCCAGAACGGCGAACTCTGGACGGCGAACATTGACGGTAAGGGCGCCGAAAAAGTCGGGTTCACAGCGGACTGGGAGCGTGATGTGCGGGACGAGCGCCGGGCGGCATTTACACAATTCTGGCGTTCCTACCATCGTGGCTTCTACGATCCGAACTTCCACGGCCGGGATTGGGAGGCGATCCGGCAGCGTTATGAACCGCTGGTGGATGCGGTGGAGACAGACGACGAATTCGCAACGCTGCTGCAGATGATGGTGGGAGAACTCGATAGTTCCCACGCCGAGGTGAAGGCGGCGCCCAATGACGTTCCCAGTCCTGTCACACCGCATCCCGGTTTTACATTTGATTACAGCCACTCCGGGCCCGGTCTCAGGGTCAGCCGGGTCCCGGTGGGCGCGCCAGGCTGGTATTCGAAGACGGAGATCCGTGACGGCGAATACATCCTGGCGATCAATGGAGAGGATGTTTTGCTGAACGAGCATCTTTACGACTCAATCAACGATAAACAGGACCGCCTGTTTGAGTTTCTGGTCAGCACCAATACCGAAAAGGCGAATGCGCGCACGGTTCGGTACACGGTCATATCCCAGAATGAATGGAACGACCTGAATTACCGGAACCGAATCGAACGTCTTCGCGATTACGCGGAAGCGAGGAGCGAAGGAAAAATCGGTTATCTGCACATGTCGGCCATGGGCCAAAGCAACCAGGCCAAATTCGAGCAGGAGGCTTACGAATACATCGTGGGCAAGGAGGCAATGATCATCGACGTGCGCTTTAACACCGGAGGCAACATTGCGGACACATTGATTGATTGGCTGGAGCGCAAGCCTCACGGATACGTGCGCCCGCGCGATGGCCCCATCCAACCCAGCCCTTATCGTGCCTGGGAAAAGCCCGTGGTGGTGTTGATGAACGAGCACAGCTACTCGAACGCCGAAATCTTCTCCTACGCCATGCGCGAGCGCGGTTTGGCAAAACTGGTGGGAATGCGCACGCCTGGTTACGTCATTTGGACCGATGCGCTGAAATTGGTCGATGGCACGAGCGCCCGTATTCCGCAGTCTGGCTTCTATCGGCTGGATGGCACTCCGCAGGAAAACGATGGCGAAGTGCCGGATGTGCTGGTGCCCCTTTCACCGGAGGATTGGCTGGCCGGGAATGATCCGCAATTGGATCGCGCGATTGAAATGCTTCTTAGCACTCCGGAGGTGAAAGAAAGGGTCGATGAACCGCTCGAAGTGCCGGAGGCCGATCCTCTCGAGCCGCCCCAGCCTCAACCGGAGAAACCCGAGCCGGTTCAACCGAATCTGGAGGACCCCTGAGGTTCAGGCGGGGTTCTCTTACTGCTTGCGGGCGCGGTAGAAGTGGTAGGCCTGGCTGATGGCGTTGGTATGTCTGAATTCTACAGTGCCGGTTTGATTGAAGAGCGTAGCCAGTGCCGTCCAGTTCACAAAATCGGACGAAGCCTCGACTACGTAAGTGGCGTTCGTTGGCCCGGAAAGTCCAAATTGAAAGTCGCCTTGTGTCAGCATGGAGGGTGAGCTGAGCAGCACAATCTCGCCGCCCGCCGGAAGGTTGTTTCCGCCGGCGATCCTTTCAATGATGAGCCGCTGCACGCTTTGCTCGGGCTCAACGATCACGGCCCGAACCTGGCCGTTGGTGGGCGTGAAGCCGGTCCCGAATTGGCCGGCGGCCTCCACCATCGCCTGCGAGTTTGCAGTCCAGGGCGGGTCAAACGATTGACCGAGGATGACCCAGATGGCGTTCTGGATTTCATTCGCATCGCCCTGCTTGTGATTGAGCAGGTAATTGATTTTATCCCACGGCTCACCTTGCAGTTGGCTGGGCAGAGTTGTATCGGAGCTGTCATGCAGGCTGCCGCTGTAGAGCGGCCCTTTGTCAATCAACACATGATATTGGACGCACCAGCCGGGATAAGTGCCGTTGGTGATGGCGAAACCACCTGGAATACTTTCAAAGGTCGCCGGTGCGTAGCTATTGGTGCCGGCCGCGACCCGGAAGGAGACCGAGCCCGGCGGTAAATCCTGGGCGCTCGCCAAGGCAGCCCCGGAAATCATTCCGATCACTGCCACCAAACCGCTGATGTTCCTGAACTTCATATTTGCCAATCTGCTGACCGATCCAGCCGCGCGCAGTCGTGCCGCAAGACCACACAAGGAGACACCGCTCCCCCGGGGTGGATCTGCCGATTAATGCCTGTAGTCATCGGCACGGTCCGTGGCGTCTTAAAGAGGGTTTGTCCTTCGGCAAAAATTCAGCCATAGCTGATCGAGGGAAGCTGAACGAAGCCGTCTCCGGCCGTTCCAGCTTCTGCTGCAACCAAAACTGGGAGCACGCATCTACAGCGGATGCCCGGGTAATTGTCCATTTCCCAAGCAATGCTTTCGGAAATTCTCATTTTGCGGAGCGCGGCTGTCCCCAGCCGCAGCAGATGGGAAGCGCGATGACGCGGGAGAATCCCCACAAGGGCCCTTCCGAGTTCGTGCGTACTGCGGCTGTGTGCAAAGCACGAGCCGCTGCGCGTGAGAGGTAGAGCGCGTGGTCTATGCAGACGTGCTGCGGCTGAAGACCGCCGCGCTCCAGGTTAAAATGAGCATTGCCGTAACGCTTTTGAAAGCGAATGAAGCGGCGAGGCGCCCGCATCCGGTATCCTACGGCTGAACCACCTTCCTGACTTTGCCGTCACCGTTGCACAAAAATCGATTGACGGCGTTCAAATAGGCGCGGGCGCTCGCTTCGATGACATCCGTGCTGGCCCCTTTGCCCGTCACCAACTCGCCATCTCCAAAATCCACCTTCACCGTTACCTCGCCCAACGCGTCTTTACCTTGTGAAACGGCCCGCAAGGAATAGTCAATCAGCTTGCCTCTCGTCTGGGTGAGCCGGTCGATGGCCTTGAGCGCGGCATCCACCGGACCATCACCAATCCCCGCATCCTGGACGACCTGGCCCTTTCGGCGTGCATTGCCGGTCAGACGGACGGTGGCCGTCGGCACCGTTTGATTGCCGCTGGTCACGCTCAAATAATCCAACGACCACGTCTCCGGCACCTCCGTAATGTGCCCTTCCACCAAGGCCGTCAGATCGTCGTCATAGACAAATTTCTTCTTGTCTCCAATCTCTTTGAATCGGGCGAAGATCGCCTCCACCTCCTGCTCGTTCATCTTGAAACCAAGATGCCGGAGCCGGACCGCCACGGCCGCTCGCCCGCTGTGTTTGGTCAGGGGCAACTCGGTTTGCCCCCAGCCGACATCTTCCGGATCCATGATTTCGTAAGTCTCGCG
>CAZCUL010000466.1:0-8998 GCA_964501475.1 uncultured Verrucomicrobiota bacterium
AGCCCAGTGGAACCTGGGCACCGGAAACGCCAATGCACCCGGCTATGTTTATGGCGGGCCAAGCAAGGCGGATGGATTCAACCTCAACGTCGTCAAGCTGTCGTTGGAGCGGCCGCTGGACGAAAGTCAATGGGCGGCAGGATACAAGGTGGACCTGTGGCTGGGACCAGATGCGATAACCTACGGCACCTCGGTTGATGGCGATGATGGTGATGCGGGCTCGTTTGCCATCAAGCAGGCCTATGTGGCGCTTCGTGCTCCAGTTGGTAACGGCTTGGACTTCAAAGTGGGGGTTTTCGATACCATTATTGGCTACGAAACAGCCGATGGACCCTACAATCCGAACTTTACCCGTTCGTATGGTAACACCATCGAGCCAGTGGCGCATACGGGTGTGTTGGCAACCTACCAATTCAGCGAGATGCTCAGCGCCTCGATTGGGATTGCCAATACGTTCGGGCCAATCATCGGTGGTACACCGCCCGGTGGCGGTCGCGCGAATCCTCCCCGAGCGGAATCCTATAAAACCTACATGGGCTCGCTTGCCTTTACGGCTCCCGAGAATTGGGGATTCCTCGCGGGCTCTACCTTGTATGGTGGCGTTATCAACGGATTCAATGCCGGAGCCGGGAATCAAACAAGCTGGTACGTGGGGGGTACTCTCGCGACCCCTGTCGAAGGCCTGCGTCTAGGAGCATCTTACGACTATGTAGGAGTTCATGGGGGATCATCTCTCTTGGCTGGAATGTCTTCGGCATATCGTAATGCGACAGCGCTGTACTTGTCTTATCAAGCCACTGAGAAACTCAGCTTGCATGGTCGGGCGGAATACTTCTCTCAGAGTCCTACCCTCTTGGCTGGCGCCGGCTTACCGTCAAAGGTATTCGGGTACACGGCCACTCTCCAATACGACCTGTGGCAGAACGTCCTGAGCCGGTTGGAGTTTCGCTGGGATCACCAAGCTGACGGTTTGCCCGCAGCCTTTGGCGGAACGACCCCAGGAGTTGGTAGTCTTAAAAACTCCTATATCCTCGTAGCCAACATCGCTTACAAGTTCTAAGCGACGGCTGTTGTTTGGGACCCCTTCCGGCAGGACTGGAAGGGGTTTTTTGTTTGTTCGTGATTGGGTTCTGTCCGCAAATGGGGGCGAAAGCGAGAGCAAGCTCCGCGCAATCCAAACGCTGGCGCGCCAATTTCAGCGTTCTGGAAAGTCGCGAGGCGTTTGGAGTGCGTCCGGCTTGCCCTCGGCTTGCCGGCGCTTTTGGACAGCTCACTCGACACGCCTCAACCACCCGAGGCATCGCAGCCATCTCTCCCGCTCACTGGTTCCGGCGGAATTGCGACGGAATCTGCGCGACGCTTTTGCCTTTCCCGATCACATGCGCCCTCTTACTGTCCACCGTCTCCATGAACGGTGCTGCGATGTGGCTAATTTGGACTGCGGGGGCAAGCAAAGCGCGACACCGCTTTGGCTTTGCCGGTCGTTGCAGAAGCCGAAGCCAAAGCGCCGTCGCCACTGCGCACAGCCGGTCCTCTACTGCTTTCATTTCAGAGCGTGCTGAAGCTGATGGGCAAGATTCGTCCGTCGTTTCTCCTGTGCGCGCGGCCAAAGCGCCAGAGGACTGGCGCCCGTCCGCCGTAATACTATGGAGGGCGGGCAGTCCAAGACCTGGCGGATTTTCCCATGGCCCCGGTAAGCGCGAAGCGTCTTGGCGTGTGGTATTCCTCTGCGCTCTGCCGGCCCACTCCAGAACGTGTTCTTCCCGCTCATGGTCCCAATGCGCGCAAAGTTGGAGGTCGAAACTGCCCATGAACCCTGCTGCGATCTGGCTAAATTTGGAGTGCGGTGGCAAGCAAAGCGCGACACCGCTTTGGCTTTGTCGGTCGTTGCAGAAGCCGGAGCCAAAGCGCCGTCGCCGCTGCGCTCTGCCGGGGCATTTCAGAACGTGTGTTCTTCCGGTTCATGGCTTCGATTCGCGTCCAAATCTTGGAGGTTCTCGCTGCCCATGAAGACCTATGAAGGCTTGCTGGATTATCTCGAAGACTTCCGATGGTTTTTCATCAGAAGCATCGCTGCGGTCGGGATCGGCATGGCCCTTTGCCTGATTGCCAGCAATTACATTGTGGCTTTGCTGCGGGCGCCGCTGGATCAGGCTTTGATGTTTCGGGCGGGCGACAACCCGGTTCTGATCATGCGGCTGGGCACAAACGACCTCTGGCGGTTGCCCGCCAATAACCCGCTGGCCGCGGCCTTCCTCGGCACCACCAATCGAACGCAGGTGATCGACCTGGTGCCAGTGCGGCGTGATGGATCGCTTGTTTTCCTGATGCGGCCGGTGTCGGAGCAAGCCCGCGTCGTTCCGGCGCGGCGGCTTGATCTCAAGACTTTCGGCCCGGCCAGCATTTTCATGGTGGCGATTCAAATCGGCATTTATGGAGGTTTGGCGCTGGCTTTTCCTCTGGTGGTTTATTTCGCGGGCCACTTTTTCTTCAAGGTGCGCGGAATCAGTGCGGTGCGACTCTTGCGCAGTGGCGTTGTCATGGGCGCAATCCTGTTCGTGGCCGGAATGGTTTTCTGCTATTTCATCCTGCTGCCGGTCGGCCTTCGCGCGTCGATTGAGTTCGCCAGATGGATGGGCTTCGATGCCAACGAATGGCGCGCGGATTCCTATATTTCCTTTGTCTGCCGGTTCATGCTGGCCCTGGGCGTAGGGTTCCAGTTGCCGGTGGTGATCCTGATGCTGGTGAAGCTTGGGTTTGTGGATCACCATGGCTTGAAAAAGTTCCGCGCCTACTGGCTGGTGATCAATCTGGTACTGTCCGCCATTGCCACGCCCACGGGTGATCCCGTTTCCATGCTGTTGATGGCGCTGCCCCTCCAGCTTCTCTACGAAATCAGCATCCTGATCGCGAGGCGCTGGCATAAGCGCGAAGAGGACAGCGCGGCGGCGGCCATTTGATAAATCCCTTTTCTTCGCCCTTTGCTTAGACCGCTTCCGCAACAAGATCGCCTACCTGCGACGTTGAATGGCCCATCTGGCCGGCGGCGAGGCTTTTGATTTTTTCGCGGGTGACTTTGATGACCGCATTTTCCACGGCATTGGCCGCGTCCGATTCGCCCAGAAAATCGAGCATCATTTGCCCGGCGCAAATGGCGGCGAGCGGATTGATCACGCCTTTGCCCGTGTATTTCGGGGCGCTGCCGCCAATGGGTTCGAACATGCTGGTCCCTTGAGGGTTGAGATTGCCTCCGGCGGCGATCCCCATGCCGCCCTGCACCATCGCGCCCAAATCAGTAATGATGTCGCCGAACATGTTGTCGGTGACGATGACGTCGAACCATTCCGGGTTCTTTACGAACCACATGGTGGTGGCGTCCACATGCGCGTAGTCGCGCTTGATATCGGAAAAATCCTTTTGGCCGATTTCGTGAAAGGCCCGCTCCCAAAGGTCAAAAGCATAGGTGAGCACGTTGGTCTTGCCGCAGAGAGTCAATTGCCCCTTCCGTCCGCTCGAGACGTCCTCCGGCTTCAAGCCGCGCCACGCTCCCGTTGAATTCCGCTTGCGCGTGTAATCGAAAGCAAATCGGAGGCAGCGTTCGACCCCGCGGCGGGTGTTGATACTTTCCTGAACTGCAATCTCGTTGGCCGTGCCTTTGAAGACGAACCCGCCAGCGCCGGTATATAGTCCCTCATTGTTTTCGCGCACGACCACAAAGTCGATATGCTCCGGTCTTTTATCTTTGAGGGGGCAGAAACGTTCGTCGTAAAGTTTCACCGGCCGCAGATTGATGTACTGCTCAAGCTCAAACCGCAGCCGCAAGAGAATGCCTTTTTCCAGGACGCCCGGTTTAACATCGGGATGCCCAATGGCGCCGAGCAGAATCACGGGAAACTTCCGCAACTCATCCGCCGCACTGTCCGGCAACGCCTCCCGGGTGCGCAGATATCGGTCTCCGCCAAAATCGTAATTCTGATAATTGAGCTTGAAGTTGAATTTTCGCGAGGCCGCATCCAGGACTTTGACCGCTTCACGAACCACTTCGGGCCCGGTGCCGTCGCCGCCAATCACTGCAACATTGTAACTCTTCATCTGGTCTGCTCTTTCTCTCGTCTGCTGAACGGGAGTGGCGATGCTACTGCTTTCCATCCTTGTGGCAACGGGAAATTTGCGAAGCTTGCGAAGCGACGAAGCGAGCAACCGTTGGCGTATCTCGGCACGGCGCTGGCCAGTCCGGCCGTTGCCGGACCCCGCGACTCTCTTGACCCGTTTGGGGTGCCGCCATACCATGCCGCCGGTTGAAGAGCGTCATGAAAACATTCTGCGGAACTTTGCTGGCCTTTTTGAGTTTTGTCGCGGCCGCGCGGGCTCAACCTGAGTTGCGCAACGGCGTCGCCGCCATTGTCAACGATTCGATCATTACCTTTCACGAGGTCGAGGCGTTCACCGCTCCAGCCATGGACCTGTTGCGCCGCACTTATTGGAACCGGCCGGAAGTTTACCAGCAGAAGCGCAACGAAACCCTCGATGACGGTCTGGAACAACTGCTGGAGCGGGAACTGATTCTGGACGACTTCGAGGCGGCGGGCGGCGTCGTGCCGGACAGCATTATTGATGATGAGATTCGAGACAAAATCCGGGAGCGATTTGGGGATCGCGCTACTTTCACCAAAACGCTGCGCGCCGAAGGCATCAGCACTGAAATGTTCCGCAAACGCCTGCGCGACGACATCATCGTTCGCTATATGCGGGAAAAGAATGTCGGGTCGGCAATCATCATTTCCCCGCAGAAGATCGAGACTTATTACGCCACCAATCAGCATAAGTACCAGGTGGGCGAGGAAGCCAAGCTGCGCATCATTGTTCTCAGCACCAGCTCCGGCGTGCCTGGGGCCGAGCTGAAGAAGCTTGGCTTGGAAATCATCTCCAAACTGGACGGCGGCACCTCTTTCAAGGAAATGGCAGGCATTTATTCAGAAGGGTCTGCGCGCAACAAGGAAGGCGATTGGGGATGGGTGGAACGCCATGTCCTCAACCGGGGCCTGGCCGATGTTGCGTTTGCCCTTCAGCCCGGGGAACGCAGCGGACTCATTGGCCTGGCCAAGGAAGGAGAGGATGCTTATTGGATTTATCTCTACGATCAGGAGGGCCGGGTGGTTGCAGCCCGAAAATACACGGGACGCGATGAGTTTGTCGAAGAAACGCCGGTCGCCGGTGACGATCCGGCAGTTCCGCCTCAGGAGTTTTACTTGATGCTGGTAGAGGACCGGCGTCCTGCGCGTGTCAGGCCACTCAGTGAAGTCCGCGATGAAATTGAAAAGGAACTTTTATTCCAGGAACGTGAAAAGCTCCGGCAAAAATGGGTCGGCCGGCTTAAGGAAAAAGCCTTCGTGCGTTATTTCTGATCCGGCCAAGATCGTAAACTCCCCTCGTATCTCGATTTGCCGGGTCGTGGAAAAGCGGTTGCCGGCCGGCTGCTTCTTGACTCCGCCTGCGTGCAGGGGACAAATGCCGCATCCTGCCCACCTTTAATCTTTTTAACCGCTTTGACCTCTTTCACCTTTTAACGTTACTTCCCTCCCCCTCATGAGCACACGCATCGCCATCGCCCTCGGAGATGTCACCGGCATCGGGCCCGAGGTCGCTCTCAAAGCGCTGGTGGCCGAACTCGATGCCGATCAGACGAGATATCTCTTAATTGGCGAGGAGACCAGTCTGCGAGCGCTCGCCGGGCGTTTTGGCATCCGTTGGCCCTCCGGGAGCGAGGGTCGCGTTGAGTTTCATAAGCCACGGGCGGACTCGCTACCGGAGAAGCTTCCCCCTGGAGATCCAGAAGCAGCACGCGCAGCCTTGATTTGGTTAAAGAGTGGCGCAGAGCTTTGTTTGCGCGGAGAGTGCGATGCCTTGGTGACCGCCCCGGTCAATAAGGAGGCGATCATTCGATCCGGCGCGAAAGATTTCGTCGGTCAAACCGAATTGCTCTCCGGCCTCGCCGGAACCGACCGCACCATCATGATGCTCCTGGGCGCGGATGATCGGGATCGCTGGCTCAGGGTGGCCTTGGCGACGACTCATCTCCCCATCAAGGATGTTTCCGAACGACTTTCTCGTGAGAAGATCGAACTGGCCATCGAGCTGGCAGCGCGGGCTTGTCGCGATCTGGGATTGCCGCGGGCCCGAATCGGTGTCTGTGGCCTGAATCCGCACGCGGGCGAAGGCGGCCAGATTGGCACTGAAGAACAGAGCATTGTCGAACCGGCCGTTCAGGCTGCTCGACGTCACGGTTTGGATGCCCACGGACCTTTTGCCGCCGATTCGCTCTTTCACTACGCTTTTCGCGGCGATTACGACGCGGTGGTGGCAATGTATCACGATCAGGGGCTGGCTCCCCTGAAGATGGTGGCATTCGAACGAGGGGTGAATTGGACGCTTGGACTTCCATTTGTCCGAACCTCTCCCGATCACGGGACGGCCTATAACATCGCCGGAAAGGGAATCGCCAGTGCCGGGAGCATGCGGGCGGCGATCCAACTCGCCAGGAAACTTGCCGCCGGCAGATCGGCGTCCTAGGGCGCTTGCCCTTGGCGCCCGGCTCGATCGGATGCCGACAGCTCGACCAGCCGCCTTCGAGTGGCTTGCAGGCGCTGGATCATCACCCTTGCAAAACGTTTCATCAGCTCAAAGCCCAGGGTATGGTCCTCTTCGGCGTATTCCCGGAGCCGCGTCCCATAGAAAAAGACTGCTCTGGTCTTCTCCAACGCGCGCGCGTCGAAATTCCAAAGGTAGGGCGGGAACAGCCAGGACCAGCCCAGCACATCTCCGGCACCAATGGTCTGAACTTCAGATGTGGCGCCGGTTTTCGTCGTTTCGAGCACTACCCTGCCTTCGAGGATCAGGTAGAAGCGATTGGCCGGGTCGCCCTCCTTGAAAATCGCTTCACCGGCCTCGAACTTTGTCTCCATCGCGCACCCAGCCAGTTTCGAAACCGCCTCCGGAGGAAGCCCGGCAAAGAATGGATGCGTGGCGATGGTGGATTCGAGCGGGTTCATAAGAGTTCCTTTGCCGGCTTTGCATGATGCTCGCGTTGGATTTTCGCAAGCCGGAGGCGGCTCGCCTGGAGCCGGTTCATGAGAATCTGGCTGACGCGCTTCATCAATTCAAAACCGAAGTCGTGATTCCTTTCGCACGCTGCCAGGAGATGCCCCGCATCAATCGCGATGACCTTGCCCGCTTCGACCGCGCGCGCCTGAAAGTGCCAGGCAAATGGCGGAAACAACCAGGACCATCCGAGCACTTCGCCTTGGCCAAGGCTCTGAATCTCGACCATCTCGACCACGCTCTGATTGGGTATGGATGCCTCCAACGCGATCCGCCCTTCTTCAACCAGGTAAAACCGGTTTGCCGGCTCTCCTTCGCGAAGGAGGATTTCGCCAGGCCCGAATGCCTGCTCTTTCGCGCACTCGATTAGAATCCGAAGGTGCTCGGCCTTCAATCCCTGTAGGAACGGGTGATCGCTAATAACCTGTGCCGGAGTCTTCATACTATTCTCTTTCCATTGCTCGCTGAGATAGTCTCGTTGCGTCAAGCCGTTTCCGCTCCGCAAGGCTTGGCCAACGCTCAACATTTCTTGCCAGGGCCGGGGAGCCTGCTCGTTCAGATCACTTCCACTGGACAAGCGGGAACAGCCTCGAGAAAAGCCTGGCCGTAACGTTTGTTCAGGATTCGGCTGTCCAGCACCACTACGATCCCTTGATCGGACCTGGCTCGAATCAGGCGGCCCACGCCTTGCCGGAATTTCAGGATCGCCTCCGGCAGCGAAAACTCCTCGAACGAGTTTCCGCCGCGCGCCTCGATGGCTTCAATCCGCGCTTCAATGAGCGGATGATCCGGCACGGCAAACGGCAGCCGCGTAATGATGACATTGGAGAGCGCTTCGCCCGGCACATCCACTCCCTGCCAAAAACTGTCCGCGCCGAACAAGACGGAGTTCACATCCTCTTTGAATTTCTCGAGGAGTGTCGAGCGGGGCGTGCCCCTGCCCTGGATGTAACAGGCTATACCCAGCCGGTCGAAGAACGGCTCCATCAACTCTCCCAGTTCCAACATGAGCCTGATGTTGGTGAAGAGCACAAAGGCCTTGCCGTGTGTCCTCTCGACAAAATGTTCGATCCAGTGGATTAGCGCCTCCCGATAGCCCCCCTCCCGCGGGTCTGGCATCTTGTTCACGACATGAATCCTCATTTGCTTCTCGTAATCGAACGGGGATCCGACTTGAAGCAAAGTGGCTTCTTCCCCTCCCACCCGGCGGCCAAAGTAAAGCAGGGCCGGCGTCCCGCCTGCCCCAGCGGCGTCGGACTTTCCCGAATGCGGCGACGAGCCCGGGGCCCTGGACAGGCGGGACGCCTGTCCTACCTTGGTCGCGAGCGTGGCGCTTGTCATGATGACCGAGGTTTCGCCGCCAAATAAACGGTGCCGGAGAAACTCCGCGACATTGATGGGCGCGGCATTCAATGCAAGATTCCTTTGCGCCTTGCCCGTCCGCTCCACCCAATAAACGTAACCCTCATTCGTCTGATCCAGGAAGCTGGCTACTCCTTCCCGCAGCTCCGTCAGCCGTCGGTTGCAATCCATCAATTCCAGTCCGGTATCCCGATCATCCGTCAGCTTGATCAGATTGCTGATCTCCTCGCGGAGCCTTTGGATCGGCAGCGTCATGTTGTCCGTGACGACGTCCGGACGCCGGATGCGCAATTCGGACCAGTGACGCTCGCCAAAATTCTCCCGGCCACGCCGGCGGCTGGCGATTTCATCGCAGGCCTGTTCGAGCTGGAAAAAGAACTCCTCTGTTTGCTGAAGCAGCTCCTCGACCAGCCGCGCCGCTTGTCCCTGGCGAAGAACGCCCAAAAGGCCCTTCTGCGTGCGCGGGTTCCAGAGTCGCTGAAGGGTATAGCGAACCTGGCTGTTCGAGACCCCCAGCCCGATGTATCTGGCGGCAACC
>CAZCUL010000467.1:0-7884 GCA_964501475.1 uncultured Verrucomicrobiota bacterium
AGATCGCGCAATTGATGAACCCTGCGCCGAGCAACGCCGCCGTCGGCACGGGCGCTTCGGCGTAGGCGTCGGGCTTCCACGTGTGCATTGGCGCGAGGCCGGCCTTGGTGCCGTAGCCGAGCAGCACGAGAATGAACGACAGCCGCATCGCCTTCGGGTCAAACTGGTCCGCGATGCCCACCAGCACGCTCCAGTTCATCCCATGATGGGTTTCCGCGCCGAGCACGTTGACGGACGAGTAGTAGGTGAAAACCGTGCCGAAGAGCGCGAGCGAAATGCCGATGCTGCCAATCATGATGTATTTCCAGCCTGCCTCAAACGAAGTTTTCTGATTGTAGAAGGTGACGAGCAGTACGGACGCGAGTGTTGCGCCTTCCATGGCGACCCACATCACACCGAGGTTGTCGGCCAGCGGCACCAGCAGCATGACGGCAATGAACAACGGCGTGAGAACGTAGTAACGGCGCAATTGCGCCTGCGCGACACGCCCCTCCGCTTCATCGCGGCGAAAGTAGCCGACGGAATAAATGCCGCAAACCAGTGAAACGAAAACGATCAGGCCAATCACGAGCGCGCTTAAAGCATCGGCGCGAAGAAAGCCGCCGAGGGCTGAAACTGAACCGTGCGCCAGAACATCCGCGCCCACCTTGAGCGCCAGTGGAACGAGCAACACGAAAGCGAGGAGGTTCAGTCGCTCCCACGCCTTGCGCGAGCGCGTGGTCAGGCAGGCCAGGCCCGCCGCCGCCGGCACGAAGATGAGGAGCGCGAGCAGTGGCATGTTATCCCTTCAATTGGCTGAGTTTGCTGGTGTCCATCGAAGCGAAGCTTTCGCGAATGCGATAGACGAGAATGCCCAGCACCATCACCGCCACCATCACGTCGAAGAAAATACCGAGTTCGACCACGAGCGGCATTCCATAAGTCGTCAGCGCGACGGCGGCGAGCATGACGCCGTTTTCCACCGTGAGCAGCGCCAGCACTTGCGTGATGGCTTTGCGGCGATTGAACATGAGGAAAAACCCGGTGAGCACGAGCGTCATGGCGATGCCGAGCGTGTTGTTGCCGAGCCGTTCCAGGGCCGTGAACGGTCGCGCCACGATATAGCCGAGCAACGTCAGCCCGCCGCACAAGAGCATGGAGGTGGGGGCGTTGAGCAGCGGCTCGATTTCCTGAACGATCCCAATGCGGCGCACCTGCCGGTCGAGCAGCCACGGCAGAAACACGACTTTGCCGATGATCGTCAGCGCGGCGACGACATAGACGTGCGCGGCGTTGTGGGCATGGGCGACGATGCCGGCAATGGCCGCCAGCAACAGCGACTGTAAGGCGAACAGCCGGATATTCGTGAGCAACATCCGCTGCACGATCAGCAGGAGTTGAAACACCAACATGCCGGCGGCGCAAAACGTGATCAGTTGCGAACCGATTTCAGTGGGAGCGGGAGCATTCATGGTTATCCAAAGAGGAAGGTGGACAACAGCGCCAGCGTCGCGAGCACGAAGGCGGCGCTCAACAGGTCGGGCACGCGGAACAGGCGCAACTTGGCATTGGTCGTTTCAACCAGCACCACCTCCGCCGCCAGCACCAGCAACTTCGCCGCAAAGGCCAGGACGCCGAGAACCAAGGCCGCCGGTGACGTATCCGTGGCGATGCCCACCGGAAGAAACAGATTCGCGAGCAGCGCCATCAGCACCAGTTGCTTGATGGACGCGCCCCATTCCATCAGCGCCAGGTAGCGGCCCGAGTATTCGAGCAGCATCGCCTCGTGAATCATCGTCAACTCCAAATGCGTGGCCGGGTTGTCCACGGGGATGCGGCCCGTCTCGGCCAGCAGCACGATAAACAAAGCGATGAACGCCATCGCATGAGTGGGATTGAACAGTTTCCACACCGGCCCTTGGCTGGCTTGCACCATGTGACTGAGGTCGGTCGAACCCGCGCCGATGGCGACGGTGAAGATGGCCAGCATCATGGCCGGCTCGGCAATGGCCGCAATGGTCATCTCGCGGCTGCTGCCCATGCCGCCAAAGGCACTGCCGGGGTCGAGTCCGCTCAGCGCGAGGAAGAAACGCCCCAGGGCGAGCAGGCCGACCACCGCCAGCACGCCGCCGAACAGGCTCAACGGCGCTCGCGCGGTCAGCATCGGCACCATCAGACCCGCGAGCACCGCGGAGAGGAACACGACATAGGGCGCGAATGAGAACACCCACGAGGCATGCTCGGAAATCACCATGTCTTTGCGAAGGAACTTGATGATGTCCGAGTAAGGCTGCCAGATGCGTGGGCCGCGCCGGTTTTGCAGCCTGGCTTTCCAGTTCTTGATGATGCCGCTCATGAGCGGCGCGAGCAGGAGGAGCAGCGCCGTTTGCAGGGCGATGGCGAGAGGGTCGAGGTTCATAACGCGAAGAGGAGCAAAAGCAGCAGCGTGATGAAGATGTAAATGAGGTAAGCCTGGAGGCTGCCGGCTTGCAGCGCGCGCAACCGGCGCGAGAGGCGCAGCACCAGCCGGTTGAGCGGACGGTAGATGCGCGTTTGAAAAACTTCCTCGACGTGGCTTTCAAAGCGGATGGTTTTTGCATAGTAGGGCGAGAAGTCGTATTCGCGCTGGACCTCGCGGCGCGGGCGGAAGAGCGCCTTGAAAATCATTCGAATCGGTTTCGAGAAACCCGTGGCGGTGTATTCCATTTGCGCTGTCAGACCCGGCTGGCCGCAGGCCCACGCCGGGCCGATGCGTTTCCTGGCTCTCCGCGCAAAGAACAGCCAGAGGACGAGCGGCACGGCCAGCAGGCAGAGGAGCATCAAAGTGATGCCGAGTGTCGAGACCGTTCCTCCTTGCGCGGCCACGCCGGAAAGCACCAGTCCGCCGGACGCGCTGAGTTGTCCGCTCAGTTGCTGTCCGGTGAGTTGTTGCGTGATCGGGTCGAGCAGTTTCAGGAACAGCGTCGGGAACAAACCAAGGAAGACGCACGCCGCCGTCAGAATGCCCTGTCCCAGCAGCATGGTGAACGAAGCTTCATGCGCCTGCCGGGCCTGGTCGCTGCGCGGTTGCGCCAGGAACGTGATGCCGAATGCCTTCACGAAGCACGCCGCCGCCAGCGCGCCGGTCAGCGCCAGCATTGCGCCGCTCAACGGGAACATGAGCCGGATGAGGTTCGGCGTCGTGCCGAACCCTTGCAGCAGCGCCTGGTAAGTGAGCCATTCGCTGACAAACCCGTTGAGCGGCGGGAGCGCGGAAATGGCCGCCGCGCCAAGCAGGAAGAACAAGGCCGTCCAGCGCATCCGTTTTGCCAGCCCGCCCATTTTCTCCATGTTGCGCGTATGCGTCGCGTGCAAGACCGCGCCCGCGCCGAGAAAGAGCAGCGCCTTGAACGAAGCGTGGTTCATGGTGTGATAGAGCCCGGCAATCAGCGCCAGCGAGGCCAGCACGGGATGGCCGGAATGCCGGAACATCAGCGACGCTCCCAGGCCCATGAGAATGATCCCGATGTTTTCAATGCTGTGATAGGCGAGCAGACGTTTCAGATCGTGTTCCATCAGGGCGTAGAGCACGCCGAGCACGGCGGACACCGTGCCGATTGTCAGAACCGTTACCCCCCACCAGTTCGGCGGCGCGCCAAGAAAGTCGAAGAAGACGCGCGTCATTCCGTAGATGCCGGTCTTGATGATGACGCCGGACATGAGCGCGGAGACATTGCTGGGGGCGACCGGATGCGCGGCCGGCAGCCAGATGTGCAGCGGGACGATGCCCGCCTTGACACCGAATCCTACGAGGAACAGCAGGAACGCGGCATCACGCTTTCCGGGCGGCATCTTGTCGCCGAGCGCGGCAAAGCCGTCGAAGCCGTAACCGCCCGAAGCCTGAAACAGCAGCAGGAAGCCGAGAATCAGGCAGCCCGTGCCGATGTGCGACATGACGAAGAAAAGCACGCCGGCGTTGCGCGTTTCCGGGTCCTCGTGCTCGAAGCTGACGAGGCAGTAGGCCGTCAACGCCATGATTTCCCAGGCGATGAGGAAAAAGAAGGCGTTGCCGGCGAGGAAGACCAGCGTCGTTGCCAGCAGGAGCGCGTTGAAGAACGCGCCGAGCACGCCAACATTCTTGCGCCCGTAATAACCGCGCGCGTAGCCGAGCGAATAGACCGACAGCGCCAGGCCCAGCAGTGAAACAATCAACCCGAAAAACGCGCCGAGCGGATCGAGCCGCATGGTGAATTGCACGTAGGGAATGAGCGAGGGAAAGAGAACGAAGGTCTGGTTTGCGCTGGCCGCGCCCGTGGCCAGGGAGGCGGCGCAGGAGACGACGCCACAGAGAGCCGCCAGGGAGGCGCAGCCGAACGCGAAAAGGTTGGCGGCCTTTTCGCGCCGCAGGAACAACAACCCGGCCGCTGCTCCCACCACATAACCCAGCAGCCCGAGGTTCAGCAGAATCGCGGAGAGATCGTCCATAATCGTGTGCCCCTGGTCAGCGTCCTGCGGACCGGGAACCCGCGCCTTTCTGGCAGCAGCAGCCCCATCGGTTTGTCTTCCCGTTGCCGTGGCGGTCGCCAACAGTATTGGTTGGACGGCGCGACCACCCGGGATTCTTGTTCGATAGCGATTTCGGCACTCCGTCAGGTTCCTGTCCCGGCATTCGTGGTTTACTCGATTTCTTTTCTTCCGGTGCGCGGCTGGTTCGCCAACGTGTCACCGGGAGTTGGCTGAGTTGCGCGAAGCTTGACCTGCTTCAGCACGTTGATGATTTCAAACGTGTCACTGGCTTTGAACAGTTGCTCGACGAGATGAGGCGCTTTGCTCAGCCTGGCCAGACCGTAAATCAAGTTTATGTAAGCCCGCGCGTCCGTTTCCGGTATGGCGAGCAGAAAGACCAGGCTGACCGGCTGGCGGTCGCTCTTCGTCCAGACCACCGGCGGCGTCCGCCGCCCGAGCGCGAAGCACGGTTCGCTCAGACCCCTGACCAACGCGTGCGGCATAGCCCAGCCCGCCTCGGTGACTGTGCTGCACAGATATTCGCGATTGAGCGCCGAATGATAGAACTGCAACGAGTCGGTCACGCGCCCCTCTCGCTGGAACGCCCTGCTCAACTCCTGGATGACTGCGGCGGCATCCTGGCCGCGCAGATAGGGGACGATCAGCCCCGGGCTGGTGAAGTTCGCCAACGTGAGGGCGGGTTCGGGAGACATGACTTTGTTAGCGGACCTGGGCAGGCGCTTCCTGGTCGCGTCGGGCGGCACGCGCCGGCGTCGTTTTGGCCGGGCCCGGCGCAGGCGGCGCAAGCACCGGCTTGTCTTCTGGCAGGTAAAGGAACCGGCCACAGTTGCCGCAATGCTGGATTCCTTCTCCAAAAGCCAACGCGGCCACGACGCCGACGGGCAGCTTGAGATGACACTCGCCACAAACGCCGTTGTGCGCCGCGGCCACGGGTTTGCGCCCGCGCGCAATCGAGCGGTCGAACCTGTTGAGGAGGGATTCCGGAAGCTCCGTTCGCAACGCCTCGATTTGCTGCACCGCTTCTGGTGAACGGCGGCGGATGTGAAATTCAAAATCTTGCAGCGCGATCAAGTTTTCCATCAGATTCTTCATCGTGGGCGGCTTCTTGCAAGCCGTGTGCCGACGGTCAACTTTCCCTGCCAGTCCTTTGATTGAGCGCAACTTGTGAAGCAACCCGGTTGACGAAGCGAGGAGCGGACTGAGGCCAGCGAGCCGTTTTGTGCATTACTTGCACCGGAGCTTTCCGTTTTGTGCAGCGAGGCTTTGGATCACTCCGGGTCACAGCCGAAACGGCGAACGGAAAATGCCGGCGCCGTCCACTGGGGGCGCGCGACCGACCTATGGTTGTTCCGGGCCGGGCGCGTTGCGGCCTTCCGTCTCCTTCACCAACCCATATTCCTTAAGCTTGTACTGCAGGGCGCGCCGGCTGATGCCCAGCACGCGCGCGGCTTCTTCCCGGTTGTCCGTGACATGCGTGAGCGTCTGACGGATGAGGAGCTTCTCCACCTCGGCCAGGGACATGCCGGGCCGCACCGGGAAGACAGGCGAGCTTTGGTCATGGGCGCGAAGGAAGTCGGGAAGGTCGGCAACTTCGAGAGTGGCGTTCTTGCAGGTGATGACCAGCCGCTCGATCATGTTCCGCAACTGCCGAACATTGCCGGGCCAGGGGAACCGCTGGCACAGATGCAGTGCCTCGGGCGACATCCGCTTGGGCCGCCGCTGATGCTTGGCGGCCAGGTGCTGGAGAAAAACTTCGATGAGCAACGGAACGTCCTCCGCCCGCTCCCGCAGCGGTGGCAGGACAATGGGCACAATTTGCAACCGATAGAACAGGTCTTCACGAAACTTGCCGGCGGCGACCGACTCTTGCAATTTCTTGTTGGTTGCAGCGATGACCCGCACGTTCACGCGCATCAGTTCCGTCCCGCCCACCATGCGAAATCCTCCGTCCTCCAGCACGCGCAACAGGTCGCCCTGGCCTTTGGGCGAAAGGTCGCCGATTTCGTCGAGAAAGAGCGTGCCGCCGTCCGCCAGTTGGAACCGGCCCGGCTTGTTCGCAATGGCGCCGGTAAACGCGCCTTTGGCGTGACCGAACAACTCCGCTTCGAGCAGTTGCTCCGGCAGCGCGGCGCAGTTCACGGAGATGAAAGGTTTGTGCCGGCGCGCGCTCTTGAGGTGAATGGAGCGGGCCACCAGTTCCTTGCCGGTGCCGCTCTCGCCCTCGATGAGCACCGTCACGTCGCTTTGCGCCACTTCATCCGTCAACCGCCCGATGGCGCGGATGCTCTCGCTGGCGCCGAGCAGCGGACTTAACTCGGAGCGTTTTTGCAGTCGGAGACGCAGTTCGTTGTTCTCCGCTACGAGCGCCTGAAACTCCAGCGCCTTCAGCACGAGAGTGCGCAACCGCTGCATGTCGAGGGGTTTGGACAAGTAATCGTAAGCGCCCTCCTTCATGGCCTGGACGGCGCTTTCCACCGTGCCGAAAGCCGTCATCAGAATGAACATCGTGTCGCGGCTCCGGGCCTTTACCTGACGCAGCAGTTCCGTTCCGTCCAGGCCGGGCATCTTCACGTCGGTGATCACAAGGTTGTAAAGCCGCTCTTGCGCGAGCTTGAGGGCGGCAGCGGCGTCGGTGGCCGCATCCACCGCGTAGCCTTCACGCGTCAGCGCCTCCTGGACGCCGACGCAGAGGCCGCGTTCGTCGTCCACCACCAGAATTTTGATTTTGGATTTATCCATTTTGCTTTTCCTTGCCCTGAAGCGGCAGGTGAATCGTGAACACGGCGCCGCCGCCCGGCGCGTTGCCGGCCCGGATGGTGCCGCCGTGCGCGGTGATGATTTGCTGCGCAATCCACAGGCCGATGCCGCTCCCTTCGGATTTGGTGGTGTAGTAAGGCTCGAAGATGGCGCTCACTTTCTCCGACGGCACACCCGGCCCGCTGTCGGCCACTTCAATGACGAGAGAATCTCCGTCCCGCCTCGCGTGCAATTCCACACGGCCTCGTTGCTCAACGGCTTGAAGTGCGTTGATGACCAGATTCAGCAGCGCCTGAATGATCTGGTCGGCATCCGCCTTCAACGGTGGCAGGTCGTCGGCCAAGTGCGTGACAATCTCAATCTGCCGCGCCGCCGCTTCCGGCTGAAGCAGATTGCACACATGGCCGACGGCCCTGCCCACTTTGACCGGAGCCAGGTCCAATGCCGACGGACCGGCCAGCCGGAGGAACTGTTTCACGATGTTTTCCAGGCGGTGAAGTTCGCCGTGAATGATTTCAAACCGGCCTCCGAGCTTTTCTTTGGTCTCGGGCGGCAGGTGGGACAAATCCTCTTCGAGCAACTGCACATGGATGTCGAGCGAGCTGAGCGGATTGCGAATCTCGTGCGCAAGCCGAGCGAGCA